>DATLVT010000745.1:0-4581 GCA_035577105.1 Polyangia bacterium | reverse complement strand
CATCGATGTGGTCAGCGACGGGGATTTCATCGAGCAGGGCGCGACGGTGGAGATTGTCGAAGTGGCCGGGACGCGCGTGGTCGTCAGACGGAAAAGTTAGATTCGCTTGAACATTCGCCTCTGCAAGGGAGCCCCATGGATTTCAGTCAGATTCTGATTATCGGCGGCGGCATTGTCGGGCTGGTGGTCTTCTTCGCCATCCTCTCTTTCGTGCCGATCGGTCTGTGGATCACCGCCAAGACGGCGGGCGCCAGCATCGGCATGATGCAGCTGGTGGCCATGCGCCTGCGCAAGGTGCCGCCTCCGCTGATCGTCAATTCACGCATCAACGCGCTCAAGGCTGGCCTCAACATCACCACCAACCAGCTGGAGGCCCACTACCTGGCGCGCGGCCACGTGGAGCTGGTGGTCAACGCCCTCATCTCGGCCGAGAAGGCCGGCATCGCCCTGGACTTCGACCGGGCGGCGGCCATTGACCTGGCCGGCCGGCACGTCCTGGAGGCGGTGCAGATGAGCGTCAACCCGCGGGTCATCACCACGCCCAAGATTCCGGGCGTCGCCAAGGACGGCATCCAGCTGCTGGCGGTCGCGCGCATCACGGTGCGCACCAACCTGGACCGCATTGTCGGCGGCGCCGGCGAGGAGACCATCCTGGCGCGCGTCGGCGAAGGCGTCGTCTCCACCATCGGCGCCGCGCACGATTACAAGGTGGTGCTGGAAAACCCCGACTCGATCTCCAAGACGGTGCTGAGAAAGGCGCTGGACGCGGGCACGGCGTTCGAGATCCTCTCCATTGATATCGCCGACGTCGAGGTCGGTTCGAACGTGGGTGCCAAGCTGCAGGCCGAGCAGGCCGAGGCGTCGAAGCTGGTGTCACAAGCCCAGGCCGAGAGCCGGCGGGCCAGCGCCGTGGCCCAGGAGCAGGAGATGAAGGCCAAGGTGCAGGAGATGCGCGCCAAGCTGGTCGAGGCCGAAGCGCTGGTGCCGACCGCCATCGCCGAGGCGCTGCGCGCCGGGCGACTGGGCGTCATGGACTATTACCAGATGAAGAACGTCATCGCCGACACCGAGATGCGTTCGTCGATCTCGGAGATGGGCGGCGGCAGAAAAGCCGGCGACGATGTCTGAGCGGCGGCCCCCGCTGAAAGACCAGCCCGTGGATGAACGCCCGCCCGGCTTGCTGTGGTTCCTCCGCCAGCCGGACGCGTTTCGGCAGCGCTTTGTCTGGCGGACGCTGCTGCAGCCGCCGCGACCGTGGCGCGGCCAGCTGCCGCGCTGGCTCAAACGTTAGGGGCGGAACGGCCAGCGCATGGACGACCTCCGCGTTCTCTTCTGGCTGCTCAAGGGGATAGCCAAGCTTCTGTTCGTGCTGTTCCGGACGGTGTTCCGGATGCTCCGGTGGCTGGTCCGACGCGTTCGTCCCGCCCCCGTCGAAGCGCTGGCCGCCCCGCCGACCATGACCCGGGTGCCCAGCGCACCGCCACCTGTGAAACGCTCGGCCGTCGAGGCGCTGACGGCAAAGGTGCAAGCGCTGGCCACGCTGGCGCGCGCGACGGATGGGCGCTGCGCCACCAGCAGCCTGTGCGCCCCCCTGCAGCCCACCCTGCGCGATTTCCTGCTGCCCAGGCTGCAGGAGATGCAGGCCGAGTTGCGGCGCGTCCACACCGCCGCCCAGGTCGACCGCATCGCCGCTTCCCTGAGGTATCTCAACGCCCTCACGCAATTGCTCGCGCGCATGGCTGAGCAGCGCGCCGACCCGAACCTTGACGAGCTGATCGACGACGCGGACACCCTGGCCGAGGCGTGCTACCGGCCCGTCGTCGATTACTGCCGCACCAACGACGTGCCGCTGTCGTCGAACCGCACCGCCGCCGTCTTCGGCGACGACTGCTCGCCGTCGCTGGGACGCATCGACGATCCGACGGGCCTGGCCATATTGCACCTGCCCTGGAAGTGGCTGGCCGAGGTGCATCGCTGGCCGGCGATCGGCCACGAAGTGGGACACGACTTTTACGCCAGCGTCGCCGGCCTGGACGAGCAGCTGCTGCGGCAGCAGGGGCTCTCTGACGTCGTCGACCAGGGTCAGGTCGTCGATCGCGGGCAGGCCGTCACCAGCCGGGACGTCGATCGCCTGGTGACCCACTGGCGCCACGAGCTGGTGGCCGACGCGTTCGGCGTGATGATGCTGGGCCCCGCCTACGCGGTCACCACGGCGACGATCCTCGCGCAGCCCGACGAGCCTGGCGAGGTCCTGGCGGCGCAGACCGACGGCGACGAATACGAGGTCCATCCGCCCGGGCACCTTCGCGTGGCCGCGGTCTGCCGTCTGCTGGCGCGCCTGGGTCACGGCGCGCTGGGCGATGAGCTCGAACGGCGCTGGCGCGACCAGCACGGCGACCCCGCCGCCATCTTTCTCCAGTGCGACAGTGGCTGGCTGCGCGTCGGCGACCAGCCTTTCATCAAGCGCGCCGTCGCCCTCACCTCGGCCCTTTACAGCGAGGGCTTCGCCGCGCTGAGAGAGATCCCTCTGGCCAGCATGCCCGGTTTCGATTTCGGGCCGCGCGAGCACGAGGCCGCCTTGCGGGTCAAGGACGCCTTCTTGACGGACAAACAACCGCGTCCGACCGACGCGCGCCTGCTGATCGCCGGCGCGGTGCTGGCCTGGGCTCAGCGGCCCGCCGACAACGTCCGCCTGCTGCGCGCCGCCCGCATCGCCGTGGGCAGACTGCCCTTGCCGGTGCCGGGTGCCGCGGTCACGGCGACGTCAGCCGGGCGGCCCGCCTCGATACGGGCGCTGGTCCGCGACGCGATAATCCTCGATGTGCTGCTGTCCCCGCCTCAGGCCGCCTTGGCCTTGGCGAAAGCAGGCCGACGGCGCTGAACAGGTGAGGCAGAGCATTGGACAGAACCCCGGGTCGTCTTGCACTCTCGCCCTGGACATCCACATTCCACATTCCACATTCCACATTCCACACTCCACATTCACTTCTCACTTGGAGACGTCTCATGCTTGGAGCCATCGGACTGGTCCTTTTGGCGGCGGTCGTTCTTCTGGTCATCATCATTGCCACCCGACCGGACAGATTTCGCTATGAACGGCGCGCCACCATCGCCGCGCCCGCCTCTGTCATCTTCGGGCTGCTCAATGACTTTCATCAGTGGACGCGCTGGTCCCCCTGGGAGGGGCGCGATCCCAGCATGACGAGAACGCACGCCGGCGCGCCGTCGGGCAGCGGAGCCGTCTATTCGTGGGTCGGCAACTCCAAGGTCGGCGAGGGGCGCATGACCATCACCGAGAGCCAGCCCAGCCAGCGCATCGCCATCAAGCTGGAGTTCATCAAGCCATGGACCGCCACCAACCTGACCGAGTTCACCTTGAAGCCGATCAGCGGCGGCAGCGACGTCAACTGGGCCATGAGCGGCAGTTACAACTTCATGGCCAAGGCCTTCTCGCTGTTCATGAACATGGACAAGCTGATCGGCAAGGACTTCGAACAGGGCCTGGCCCAGCTGAAGGGTGTCGCCGAAATGGAATCCAAAGGCACGGGCGTGATGCCCGCCGCCACCGGTCCGGGGACGCTGCGCACGTAAGGCTGCGCGCCATCGAGTCATCGCCTCTGCCCATCGTCATCCTTCACCGCGGGCCGCGGCTGGTGCTGGTCGACAAACCGTCGGGCGTGGTCGTTCATCGCGGGTGGGCCGACGACGACGGCGGCGTGGTGGTGGCGCTGGGCCGGCAGCTGGGTCAACCCGTCTGGCCGCTGCACCGCCTGGATCGCGGCGCCAGCGGGGTGCTGGCCTTCGCGCTGGATCGCGACGCCGCCGCCGTCGCCGGACAGGCCTTCGCCGACGGCACCGTCGAGAAATGTTACCTGGCGCTGGTGCGTGGCCACCCGCCCCCGCACGCCGTCATCGACCACCCCGTCCCCGCCAAGCCCGACGGGCCACGCGTGCCGGCGGTGACGGAGATTCGCCGCCTCGGCGTCTGGGAGCGATACGCGCTGGTCGAGGCGCGCCCCCGCACCGGCCGCCTGCACCAGATTCGCCGTCACCTGAAACACATCGCCTGCCCGCTGATCGGCGACGTCAATTACGGCAAGGGCCCGCACAACCAGCTGTTCCGTGAGCGCTTCGGCCTGCATCGCCTGGCCCTGCACGCCTGGTCGTTGCGCCTGCCCGATCCCGACGGTGGGCCGCCCGTCGAGGCGACGGCGTCCGTCAGTGGGTCCCTGCTGGGCTGCCTGCAGGCCATCGGGCTTCACACGGCGCTGCCCCAGGCGGGGTCTCTCTGATGGAAGACGCGGCGGCGACCGCTGCCTACCGCGGATGGCCGGCCGCCGCGCGCGACGCCGTCGAGCGGGCCATCGGCGCGCACGGTGGGTGGGCGCGCTGGCGGGACACCGAAAGCATCAAGCTGGACGTTCAATCCGCGCGCGGGCGGCTGCTGACGTTGAAAGGCTACCCGCGGACCTTCCCCGCCCCACGGCAGATCGAGATCCACCCGCACCGGCGCACCACGATCTTTCACGGCTACCCCGACGCCCGCCACCAGGGGCTGTACGTCGACGGCGACGTCTCGAT
>DATLVT010000744.1:0-4097 GCA_035577105.1 Polyangia bacterium | reverse complement strand
CGATGGCCGACCGGAAGGCGCTGGCCAGATCCGTCGTCAGGGACGCCAGATCGGTGGGCCGGTAAGAGGCCTGCGCGCGTCCCGCTTCGATGCGCGAGAAGTCGAGCAGGTTGTTGACCAGCTTGAGCAGGCGCAGCGTGTTCCGGTGGACGGCCTTGAGGCTCTCACCCGCCAGGGCGCCCTCGGGCGACGCCAGGGCATCCTCTTGCGGCGCGAGCATGAGGGTGAGCGGCGTGCGGAACTCGTGGCTGACGTTCGAGAAGAACGCCGTCTTGGCGCGATCAATCTCGGCCAGCGCCTCGGCCCGCTTGCGCTCCTCGTCGTAGGCCTGGGCGTTGGCGATGCTGGCCGACAGTTGCCCGGCCAGCAGCGACATGAAGCTGCGGTAACCATCGTCGAAGGGACGAAAGGGATTGAGCGCCGCGACCAGCGCACCCCCGCGGCCGGCGGGGCCCGACGTCGTCAGCGGCCAGACGCCGGCGTGTGACGGCGGGCGCGGCCACGCCCCCGTGGGCAGGTCGTCCAAGTCCAGGTCGACGACGCGCTCGCGCCCGTCCTTCAGCACCTCGGCGATGGGCCAGGGCGACGGTCCCCGCAGCGCGATCCGCGGCGGTGCCGCCGCATGAGCCGTGGAGATCCCCGCCGCGCCGGCGAGAGTGACGGCGTCGCCGCCCGGCTCCGTGAGGTAGATGAGGGCGAAGGGCAGATCGTGGCGCTCCAGCTCCAGCGCGACGGCGGCCTGGGCGCAGGCCTCCGCGGGCCGTCGCGCGTCGACAGTGCGCGCCGCCAGCTCGCGCAGCAGCGTCAGCCGCCGCTCGCCGATCATCCGCTGCGTGTCGTCGGTGTTCGCGCAGATGATGCCGCCCGTGCCACCCCGCTCGTTCGGCACGGGGCTGTAGGAGAACGTGTAATAGGTCTCCTCCTGGTAACCGTGCCGCTCCATTATCAGCAGCAGCGCCTCGTCGTACGTCCCCTCGTTGCCGCGCATCGCCTGCTCTGCCCGCGGCCGGATTTGATCCCAGATCTCGTGCCAGACGACCGAGGCGGGCTGCCCCAGGGCGGTGGGGTGCTTGCCGCCCACGATCGACTTGTAGGCGTCGTTGTAGAGATTGATCAGCGACTCTCCCCACCACACGAACATGGGCTGGCGCGAGGTGAGGATGATGCGGACGCACGTCCTCAGGCTCTGCGGCCACTGCTCGACGGGACCAAGCGGCGTCGACGTCCAGTCGAACGCGCGCATCATCTGGCCGAGCTCGCCGCCCCCCTGGAACACGTCCGCGTCGCGGTCGGCAAGCAGTGCCACCGTCACGCGCGCTGGGCCCCAGCGATAGCGGACGCCATCCGGCGAACATTAAGTTCTGCCGTCGTCCATGACAAGGTCCGCCGGCCCTGCCGCCGACGCGCCTCGACAAGGAAAGGCCTTCTAGTTTCCCGGAAGGCCGGGAGCCGGCCCCGTCAGCAACGAGGCGATGGTGGCCCTCATCAAATCGTAGTCCTTGGTTCCCGGGGCCATCGTGCCACCCGGGTGGATGCGCCGGATCGTGCCGTTCTGATCGATCAGGAACGTGACGCTGGTGAAGTCGCGCTTGTGGCGCCCGTCCAGCCACCATCGGCGAAGGGTCCGCCAGTCGCGATCGACGGCGACCGGAAATTCGAACCCAAATTCACCGGCCCATCCCCGGACCTTCTTGAGGTCCAGCGGCTCCGGGTTCTTGTGATGGTACATGCCGATGACGACGAGCCCCTTGTCTTTGAACTCTCGGTAAAGCTGGTTGAGCGCGGGCGCGGTGGCCGTGCAGTACGGGCAATCGGTCGACATGAACCAGCGGACCAGCACAACCTTGCCGCGCAGGCTGGCCAGCTCCAGCGGCGGTGAGCCGATCCACTCAGAGGCGGTCCAGGGCTGCGCGGGCTGGCCGATCAATTCGGCGCCGTCGGAGGTGGCCGGCGCGCCAACGGCGGCGGCGACGGGAACCGCCAGCAACGGCAGCGCGAGAAACAAGGCCGGCAGGGGCATGACGGGAGCTTAGCAACCGGCGGCGGCGCCGGCCGACCCGATCTCGCTGACGCCCCCGACGACGCCCGGAATCATGGGCACAGGTTGGCGAACTCTGTCGGCGGTTCCTGTCCTATGCTACGGCCACCTGAATGACGTCCCTGTCATCCATTGGCTTCGATCCTTTCTTCCAGGCGCAGCTCGACGCCCTGGACGGCGGGCGCCAGCCTGCCCGGATCGCCATCGACCACGGGGAGAGCTATGTCGCCTGGACCGGCGACGGGGTCCGCAAGGCGGTGCTGTCCGGCCGCAGCCTGGCGGCCTGGCAGAGCGCCGCCGACCGTCCCCAGGTCGGGGACTGGGTCACCGGGACGTACTCCGAATCGACCGGGGCGCTGGTCATCGAGCACCTGCTGGCACGCCGCACCTGCCTGGTCCGCCGGGCGGCGGGCGAGCGCGCCGAGGCGCAGGTCATCGCCTCCAACGTCGACGTGGTGGGGATCGTCAGCGCCTTCGGCGGCGGCGAGAACGAGGCGCGCGATCGCCGCCTGATCAACGAGGGGCGCCTGCGGCGCTACCTGGCGGCGGTCGAGCAGAGCGGCGCCGCGCCCGTGCTGGTGGTGAACAAGTCCGATCTCAGCAAGGATCCAGAGGACACCGCGCGCGCGCTGGTCCGCCTCTTCCCCGGTGTCCCCGTCGTGCTGATGAGCGGTCAGTCCGGCCGGGGCATCGAGCAGCTTGAACCCCTGGTCCGGGCCGGGCAGACCCTGGCCTTTGTTGGCATGTCGGGGGTCGGGAAGTCGACGCTGGTCAATGCCCTCCTCGGCCGGGTGGCGCAGGAGGTCGGCGCGGTCCGCGACAGCGACGCCCGGGGCCGGCACACCACCACTCACCGCGAGCTGTTCCTCACCGGCAGCGGCGCGCTGCTCATCGACACGCCCGGCATCAGAGAGATGGGGCTGTGGGAGATCGAGGAGGTCACCTCCTTCGACGATGTCGAGGTGCTGACGGCGGCCTGCCGCTTCAGCGATTGCCGCCATCTCACCGAGCCCGATTGCGCCCTGCGCGCCGCGCTGGCGTCAGGCGCGCTGTCGGCCGAGCGCTGGACGAGCTATGGGCAGCAACAGCAGCGCCTGGCCCAGCAAGGAAAAGGGGCTCGCCCCCTGTCGGAGGCGCACGCCCGCGGCCGCCGCGCGCGGCACCGGCGTTGATCGCTCAGTTCCCCGCGTCGTAGTTCAGATTCGGACCCAGCCAGCGCTCGACCTCGGCGACGGAGAGACCCTTTCGTGCGGCGTAGTCCGCCACCTGATCGCGATCGATCTTCCCCAGCGAGAAATAGCGGGACTGGGGATGCGCGAAGTAGAGGCCGCTGACGCTGGACCCCGGCCACATGGCGAAGGACTCTGTCAGCAACATGCCGGTGTTCTTCTCGACGTCCAGAAGGCGCCACAGCGTCCCCTTCTCCGTGTGGTCCGGGCAGGCCGGATAGCCGGCGGCCGGCCGGATCCCTCGGTACTCCTCGCGAATGAGCCGTTCCTTGCTCAGGTCCTCCAGGTGGCCGTAACCCCATTCGTCGCGAACGCGCTTGTGCAGATACTCGGCGAATGCCTCCGCCAGGCGATCGGCCAGCGCCTCGGCCATGATGGCGTTGTAGTCGTCGTGGGCAGCGCGAAAGCGTTCGCACAGCGCCTTGAGACCGATGCCCGTCGTAACGGCGAAGCCACCGATGTGATCGCGCAGCTCCGAATCAGCGGGGGCGATGAAGTCCCCCAGGCAAAGCGAGGGCTCCCCGGATTCCTTCAGCGCCTGCTGGCGAAGGAAGTGGAACCGCTCGAGGGGGCGGGCGCGGCTGCCGTCGGTGTACAGCTGGACATCGTCGCCGATCCGGTTCGCCGGAAAGAGCCCGTAGACCCCGCGGGCGGTGAGGGCCCTGTCGGCGATGATCTTGTCCAGCAACAGATTGCCCTCCTCGAAGATCACCCGGGCCTGCTCGCCGTACTTCTCGTGCTCGAGGATCCGCGGGTAGACGCCCTTCAGCTCCCACGTGTGGAAAAAGGGCGTCCAGTCGATGTACTCGCGCAAGGTGGCCAGGGGGACG
>DATLVT010000743.1:0-5038 GCA_035577105.1 Polyangia bacterium | reverse complement strand
CGCCCGTCGGTGATGGGGAAACCGGCCGCCGCCAGGTGCGTGGCCATCGGCGCCTCGTCGCCATGAATCCACCCCGGCACATGCTTTGAGATGCGGGCCAGCTGTTCTTCCGAGAACCCCAGCGCCCGCCCGCAGTCACGCACCGCCATGCGCGGCCGGTAGGTGATCACGTTGGCGGTCATGGCCGCTCCGCGCGCGCCGTACTTGCGATAGACGTACTGGATCACTGCCTCCCGCTTGTCACCCGACGGCAGATCCAGATCGATGTCCGGCATGCGATCGGCGACGGTGCTGGCGCTGTGCACCCGTTCTTCGGAGAGGAACCGTTCGAACAGCAGGTCCATCTTGACCGGATCGACGGCGGTGATCCCCAGGACGTAACAGGTGGCCGAGTTGGCCGCCGAGCCCCGCCCCTGGATCATGATGCGGCTCTCGTTGGCAAAGCGGACGATGTCCCAGACCACCAGGAAATAACCGGCCAGCTCCAGCTTGCCGATGATGGCCAGCTCGCGCATCAGCTGCTGTCGGACCTTGGGGAGGATCGGGTCGTCCGCGCGGTAGCGGGTGCGCATGCCTTCCCAGGTGAGCGTCTCCAGAAAACCTTGCTGGGTCTGGCCGGCCGGGACGTCGAAGACGGGGAAGGTGTAACCCAGGTCGGCCAGCGTGAAGGCGCACCGTTCGGCGATGGCGCGCGTGGCGTGCACGGCCGCCGGCAGATCGGCGAACAGAGCCTTCATCTCGGTGGTCGGTTTCAGCCAGCGCTCGCCGTTGCAGGCCAGCAGGCGCCCGATCTCGTCGACGGTGCGGCGATGGCGCGCGCAGGTCAGCACGTCGTGGACGGCGCGCTGGGCAGGAACGGCATAGCGGACGTCGTTGGTGGCCACGATGCCGATCCCCTGGGCCTGGGCCTGGGCCATGGCCGCGCGACAGGCGTGGGCCTGCGGGGCGTTGAAGTGGCGCTGCACTTCCAGGTACAGTCGATCGCGCCCGAACGCGGCCAGCAGCTGCGGCAGATCGTTTCGCGGCGCCGCGCCGCCGAGGGCGATCAATCCGTCCGCGTGCTGGGCCAGCAGCTCCATGGCCACGCCGGCCGCTGGTCGGCCCGAGGGTTCTTTCTTGCGACCTGCCTTGGCCCTCGTCAGCAGGCGGCAGAGGTTGCGATAGCCGGTTCGGTTCTCCACCAGCACCAGCACCGGGGCGGCGCCGGCCAGCGTGACCTCGGCGCCGACGATGGGGCGCAGGCCGTGCTTGCGGGCGGCGCCAAAGAACCGGGGAGCGCCATAGACCCCGTCGCGATCGGCCAGCGCCAGCGTGTCGTGACCATGCCGGGCGGCGACCTCCACCAGGTCCTCCGGCAGCGTGGCCCCGTCGAGAAAACTGAACGCCGACCGACACCGCAACTCGACGTATTCCGAGCCCACGAACCAAGACTGAACATTTGATCAGTCCATGTCAAGCCCTGGAGCGAGTCAGCGAATATCTATGTCGTCGATGTAGATCTTTCCGTCGTAATTGCTGAAGTCGAAGATCTGGATGGAGATGTTGGTGACCATCATGATCCCGCCGTCGGCGCCGGCCGGTAGTTTGTAGCTCTGGGTTGTCCAATCGCTGGTCAGCGGTTTGATGTTGGGCACCAGGTCGAAAGGCCTTCCGCCGGTATTCAGGGTGAGCGCGACATACGCGCTGGGCATCGGCTCGGGGATGGCGGACACATTGATGGTGATGGTCTTCCCCGCCAGGTTTTGCTGGGCGCCGGTCAGATCGATCAGCACCTCGCCCTTGGTGGAGGGGCCGCTCATCATGCTGAACGTCGTGGTGATCTCCAGAGCTCTCTGGCCACAGTATCGATTGGCGGTGCTGGTGGTGATGCTCTTGGCCGCGGTGGCCGTGACGGCGGTCCCCAGGTGGACGCCCGTCTGACCACTCTCGAAGGTGAACGTCGCCATCGGGCAGGCGTGGTCGGTGCTGACGTCGCGGACCTCCTTGGCGTCGCTGATGGCATCCATCATGGGCGCCAGGTCGACGCTGGCGCCGCCCCCCCCACCGCTGCCCCCGATGACGTCTCCCCCCGAGCCGCCGCTGCCGGTCGAGTCACCGCCGCTGCCGCCGGGACCGCCGCCCCCGCCACTGCCATTGGCGCCGCCGCTGCCGCCGCCGTCGGTAGACACCATGCCGCGGTTCGCGCACGCCCCGGGCAGAGCGACGTAAACAATGACCAGCATCGGCAGGCGCACCAACCACCGTGGCATCCCAGAACTGAAAGAACACACCGAAGAAAAATTTTTCATTCTGCTGCGCTGACGGGGGAAGGAAGGCGGGACGACGAAAACGGAAACAGGGGAGGCGCCTTCAGCGGCGCATCATAGCGAAACATATGCTTAGTCGTAATAGCCGTCCAGGTACCAACGCCCATCACGGCGGTCTTGATGCAGGCGGTAAAGGGCGCCGTCCGAGGCATGAACGTCCCAGTAGTCCTGGGAGAAATCTCCCCCCTCGCTGTCGGGCCGCCACCATTCGCCGCTGACCCGATAAGGTCCGGCGGCGATCAGGATGCGGGCGGTGGTTTCTTGGCCGCGCAGGGCGGCGGGACCATCGCGATCCAGCAGGACTTCGATGGGCTGGGCCGGTCGGAATCGGCGGATGGTCAAGCCGGGACGCGCCCCCGGCGCCACAGAGCCGGCGGCGGTGCTCGGAGCCGATGTCCCCCCGCCCGGGAAAGGGGCGACCGTGACGGCCTCCTCGCGCCAGCTGTCTTGAACTTGTGGCGCCCCGACGTTGTCCGGTCCGACCAGCGCGGCCAGGCGGGCGATGGTGGCGGCCAGGCGATCGGGAGCCGGCCCGGTGGGGCGCAAAAAATCCAGCTGCCCCGCGCGCGTCCGCGCCGGCAGGGCGATGAGACGAATGCCCACCACCGGCGCGTCCGGCGGTCGCCGCGTCAGATCCAACCGGGCCAGCTGCAGCAACGTCCCCGATTCGCGGGTGGGCGCGGCGATGGGGACTTCCCGTACGTCGATGCCGCGCGGGTCCAGCGTCAACCGCAGCGTCAGACCGGCGCAGGCCAGGCTGCGACAGGCCAGGCGGGCCAGCGCGCGATCGACCAGCCCGCGTAACACGAAGGACAGCGGTTCCAGTTCAGCGATGGGGTAATCCAGCTCCACCGCCTCTTCCAGCGCGTCGGCGGGCAGGTGCGGAACGAACGGTTCGTCGTCGATGCCGGCGGCCAGTCGACAGAGGCGGCCGCCGACGGCTCCCAGCCGCAAGGCCACCTCCGCCGGGGGCAGCGCCGCCAGGGCGCCGGCGCTGGCCACGCCCCAGCGATGCAGCGAGGTGCGCAGCGGTTCATATCCGTCGCCGGGGTCGGGCCTGTCACCATCACCCAATAAGTTTTGCACGGGCAGCGGGGCCAGAAAGGCGCGCGCCCCGCCAGGCGGAATGATCGCCACCGTGCGGGCGCGGGTGGCCACGCGGGCGATCCCTTTCGACGGGGCGATGGCCACCCGGACGCCCAGGCCAACATGGCGGGCGCGGGCAGCGATGGCCTGGGCGATGGCCTGGTCGCCTTCAGGGTACAGGCGATCCAGATCGCCGACGTCGAAGAAGACGCGCCCCGGTTCAGCGTCGTCGATGCGCGAGGCGAACCCGTACGCCACGTCGGCCAGCGCGGCGCGCGCCGCTTCGATGTCGGCGGGCGAGGCGGTGAGAAGGCGCAGGGCGGGGGCGCTGGCGGCTGCCTGGGCGGCGGTCATGCCGCGACGAACGCCGGCGCGACGGGCCTCCTCGCTCATCTCCGTGACGCGCGGTTTTTTATCCCCGTCGGCAGCCAGCAGCGCCACCGTCCCCCCGCGCGCTTCGGGGGTTCGGCGCAGCACTGACTGCAGCCCTAGCTGGGGGACGAAAACACAAGCGAGGCGCATGACGTTTCCTCTTCCCCCGGACCATGAAAGTCCCCCCCTCGATCGCGCTGCGCCGTGGTCTCCAGCGCCGCCAGCAGCGCCGGGCTGGTGCTGACAGCGGCAGCGCTGTCGACCGCCGCGGGATGATGACGGTGGAATCGAACCCGCTCGGCGCGCAAGGTGATGGCCGCCGCGGCGAAGGCGCCCACCGTGCGCCAGGGCGTGGCCACCAGGACCGCGGTCTGCTGGCGCTCGGCCGCGTGCTTGAGGCGATTCCACGCCGCGCTGGGGATGCGCGATCGTCCTTCCCCCAGATCCACGGCGACCAATCCGAAACCACCCGCGGCCACCACCAGGTCCGCGGCCTTCAGCACGTGTTCGGCGCCGCAGCGGATCCACAGAAGGCCGGGCAGGGCGACGCCGTTGGCAGCGGCGCAGCGGGGATCCAGCGCGCCGCCATTGTCGACCAGCGCGACCGTCTGACCGGCGGCGATGGCGCTGGCCAGGGACGCCTGCACGATGCTGGTCCGTCCCGATGATCGACGTCCGCACAGTTCGCTGAGCGCGCCGCACGGCCAACCGCCGCCCAGAAGAGCGTCCAGGGCCGGCAGGCCAGTGGCAGAGCGGGGGCGTTTTTCAGCCAGACGGCTGGCCGACACCAGGTGCGCCGAGAGGGCGGGATCCAGATTCAGCACCGCCTTGATCGCCACAGGTTGATCCTGGTACTAAACGGATGTTCAGGTCAACTGGGGCTTTCTGAGAAGGCTTTTTCCTCATCCCGATTCTCCCCCCCCGCTTCACGCGGAGAGGGAGAAAGAGGGGGCTTTGGGCGCCAGCGCGAGCAGCAAGCGAGCGGGTTCATCGCCGGGAGCGGGGCTTTGCCCGCGCGGCTCACCTTGCGCGAGGCGCTGGGGAGAGCCCGCCAGAGGGGAAAGCAGGCGCCTTTCGCGGCGTGGTTTAGGGCGCATCCAAGGGTCGATGTAATATCGTCGCCAATGCGAGCGTTTCCATTTTGCGCGGCGGGTGTGTTGGGGGGGACACTCTTTTTTGCGGGGCTTGCCACGGCCGACCCTGCCACTTCTCCACCAGCGACGACTGCGACCAGGTCTGCCAAGGCGACGGCAGAGGCGGCGCGGGGGCGGCAG
>DATLVT010000742.1:0-3701 GCA_035577105.1 Polyangia bacterium | reverse complement strand
GGTCCCCGACGAGACCCCGACGGCGTGCATGACCCCCAGCGCGCTGGCCGCTTCCCGTTCGAAGTGGGCGACCTCGGGGCCGGCGACGAAGTGGCCGGAGCGAATGACCCGGGCGAGGGCGGCGGCCAGCTCCTCTTCAATCGGCCGGTGATGCCCGACGAGATCCTGGAAAGGAATGTCTGTCTTCGTTGCGGCAGCGGGCATGTTCGGTGACCGATTGGATTCGGCATCATACTGCTTTGCCGTCGCGTAATAGCGCCGACGTGACGATTTCCCGGTAACCTGTGCGCGGAGACCCGAACGGACGATGGCCAACATCGAGCACGAGATGCTGCGCAGCCTGCTGCAGTGCCTGGCGGATGAAGGCAGCACCGGGGGCCTCCCGGCGGTGGATCGCTTCTATGACGATCACCTGATCCTGGTGGCGCGCGCCCATCGCCTCTCGGCCCTCCTGGGAGCCCTGCGCCCCAAGGGGATTCCTGTCAATCTGGCCGAACGCTTCCGCCGCGACCACGTGGCCACCCTGGCCCGCAATCTTCTGCTCCGTCAGACGCTGGTGGATTGCTTGCGCGTGCTGGGTGACTGCGGGATCGAGACCATCGTGCTCAAGGGCATGGAATACGAGGAGCGTCTTTACGGCCGCCTCGGCGCGCGCCCGACCAGCGACCTGGACGTGCTCATTCCCGAACAGCATCGTCGCCTCGCCTTCCAGGCCTTGCGCGCCGCCGGCTGGAGCCCGGTGGCCGCGGCGCCCGGATTCGACGAGGCCGACTATCACGAGGTGGAATGGAAGCGAGCCGGCGTTTTTCTCGATCTACACTTCGCTCTGGCACCTCTCCCCCGCTGCGGGATCGATTACCAGGCGGTCTGGCGCGACAAGGTGCCGCTGGTGATCGAGGGCCGGGGGGCTTTTCGGCTCAGTGATGCCCACGACGCCGTCTATCACGTGCTGCACATGGCGATTCATCACTTTGACGTGCCGGGTGTCTATCTGGTGGATCTGACCCGCATGATCACGACCGACGCACAGCGCGTCGCCGCCGAAGAAGTGGCCTCGCATTGGCGCTGTTTTCGCCCCTGGCGGACCAGTCTCCTGCTGACCGCGGCGTTTCTGCCCTGGTGGCCGGCCGCCGCGACAGCCCAACGGTTTCAACCCGATCCCGTCGCGGCGCGCGTGATCGATCATTTTGGAACCGTCACAGGGGTGTCCCGCGCCGAACAGCTGCGCCGCAAGCTGGAGCACTTCGACGCCGCACCGGACGCCGCCCGTTACCTGCTGGTCCAGGGGCGGCGTATCGTGCGCGAGGCGGCCCTCAGGCGCTTTGGCCGACGGACTCCCGAAGAGCGACTGGGATTTCCCAAAGCCTGATGACCGGACGCCGCCCCGCTGGCGCACCCTGCCTCCGTCCTGCCCGATGCGGTGAGTTGTCCGACGGCAGAGGGTTCCTTGAACGTCGAGGAATGCCCCGGAACGCCGAGGACCGACGAAGACGGAGGATTTTTTTCGCGCGTCAAATCGAGGGATTTCGGTCCGCGGGCCACGCCGTCCCAGGTTGCGAAGAGCGGGTCCGTCATATACCGTGAACCCGTGGAAACGACGGGTGAGCAAGCAGCGAGCGATCCAGGAGCGTCCGGTACGCCAGAGGTCGCGGGTGGTGACAATAAAATTGATCTCCGCATCTACTGGCGGACCATCCGCAAGCGGTGGCCGATCATCGCCCTGGCGGCGATCCTGACGGCGGGCGGCGCATTCATCTGGACCTATCGGCAACCAAAGGTCTACGAAGCCAGCTCGATGCTGGTCATCGACAGCATGGCTCCCCAGGTTCTGCAGGGGGTCAAAGACGTCGTCGAGATGGGAACCGGAACCTTCTGGGGCAACAAGGAATTTTTCGAGACGCAGTATCGAATCATTCAATCCACCGCCGTGATGAAGGGCGTGGTCGAGAAGCTGGGTCTGCAAAATGATCCCGCCTATCGTGGACCGAACGGCAAGGCCGACGTCCTTGATATCGCGCGATCCCTGCTGCCCCAGGTCCAGCTGAAACCGGTCAAGGAGTCGCGGCTGGCCCAGATCGTTGTCTCCGATCTGAAGCCGGAACGCGCCGTGATGCTGGCCAACGCTTTGGCTGATGCCTACCTGGAATACAACCTCGACTACAAGCTGGAGGGGGCCCGTACGGCCACGGCCTGGCTGGGTGAGCAAGCGGCTGATCTGCGCAAGCGGTTGCAGGACTCTGAGCTGGCCCTCTACGAGTACAAGAAGAACCGCAACCTTCTCGCCGTCGGCCTCGACGAGAAGATGAACATGATCAGCAGCAACCTGCAGCACGTGAATCAGCGCCTCTCCGAGGTTCGCCTGGCGCGGGTCGAGCTGGAGTCGACGCGAAGGCTGATCCTGGCGGCGCGCAACAATCCTGAAGAGAAGGCCAGCATTCCGGAGATTCAGAAGAGCCCGATCGTCCAACGCATCAAGGAAAGCTTCGTAACGCTAAACAAGGAGAAGGGCGACCTCACCAGCAAATACGGCGAGGAGCATCCTCGGATAAAAGCGCTGGACAGCCAGCTGGCGGCGCTGCGCAAGCAGTGGGAGTCGGAAATCGACGAGGTTCTGGCCACGTTCGAGAAGGGATACCGCGCCACCGTTGATACCGAGCAGGCGCTTGAGCGGATGATGGAGAACGAGAAGAAGGAAGCCATCGAGCTGTCCAAGATCGAGGTCGAGTACAAGCCGCTCGGACGCGTCGCCGCCGAGAACGACAAGGTCTACGGGCTCATCTCCTCCCGTCAGAAGGAGATCGATCTGACCGGCCTCATGCGCGTCAACAACGTCCGCGTGCTGGAGCGGGCGGTTCTCCCCAGCGGGCCGGTGCGCCCCAAGCCAATGCAGAATCTGGGCGTCGGCCTTCTGGTGGGGCTGGGCGCCGGCATTGCCCTGGCGTTCCTGATCGAAGCCCTGGACAACACCTTGAAGACGCAGGCACACGTTGAAACGTTGCTGGGCGTGCCGGTTCTGGGGTTGATTCCCATCATCGGCGGCAAGCAAGAGGACAAGGACGAGCCAGAAAAGCTGCGCGAGCGCGACCTGGGCGTCTACTTAGACCCGCGATCACTGGCCGCCGAGTGCTGTCGTTCGATTCGCACCAATATTCTCTTCATGTCACCCGACCGTCCCGTCCGGACGATTGTGGTGACCAGCCCCAGCCCCAGGGAAGGAAAGACCACCACGGCCATCAACCTGGCGGTCACCATGGCCGAGACGGGCGGGCGCGTGCTGCTGGTCGACACCGATCTGCGCCGCCCTCGGTTGCATCGCAGCTTTGGCGTCCCCAATCAGGTGGGCATCTCGACCATGATCGTCGGAAAGTCGACGCTGGACGAGGCCATCAAGAGCACGGACGTTCCCAACCTCGATCTTCTGCCGTGTGGGCCGACGCCGCCCAATCCATCGGAGCTTTTGCACACCGATCGGTTCGCCAAGATTCTGGAAGCCTGCGCGGCACGTTACGACCGCGTGATCCTGGACTCGCCGCCTTGCTCGGCCGTCACCGATCCCGCGGTGCTGGGCAACGTCGCCGACGGCGTCATCCTGGTGGTGCAAGCCGGTGGGACCACGCGCGATGCCGCGACGCACGCCCGTCGCCATCTGGTCGCCGCCAAGGCCCGTCTTCTGGGCGTGATCCTGAACGAGATCGACTTCT
>DATLVT010000741.1:0-22673 GCA_035577105.1 Polyangia bacterium | reverse complement strand
CGAAGACGACCACGACGACGCCCACGCCCACGCCGCCCCCCGCCCCGCCCGCCGTCGCCGTCGTCGGTAGCGGTCCAGCAGAAGCAGCCCGAAATGTGGCGCCGGCCGGCGCGCGAAAATTCACAGCTCCCGTTTTCGCTGATACGATGCACCCCCGCGAGGAGTAGCGACCTCGTCTGTCGCCACCACTGGGTAAAGGAGATCCGAATGAAACGGTTGTTTTCGCGGGCTGCACCCGAGGCGGTCGCCGTCGGCCTTTTGGGTCTCTTGCTCATCGGTGTCAATTGCGCACCGGACAACAGCGTGAAGGCGGGGGCTCCCGTCCTCAAGACGCTCACCATCGTCGAGCCGATGGGCAGCGCCCGGCATGACGTATCGGATTCCACCGCCGCGTGCGAATCGGCAGGCGAGGGCATGGACTGCGACCCCAAGGCGGCCGTCTGCCAGCTGGGGGAGGTGATCTGCAACTGCGTCGCCAAGGACATGTGCGATCCGACGATCAAGGCGGACGATGCCAAGACCGGTGGCACGCTGAACTGCACCTTCCCGCCCATGTCGATGGTCGTCGCGACCTTCGATCGCCTCCTGGACACGGCGCCCTTCGAGGCCAAGACGACCGTGGCCGCGCTGGCGGCCATGCCCGCCACCACGGCCGTGGCGGCCACCGACTACACGGCCAATGGTTCGTCGATCGGCCTGGTCTTCCCGATGTTCTTCAACATCAGCGGCCCCTCGATCGCAATGGTCGGCTCGCCGGCCCTGCCCACCGACGCCACCGTCAGCTTCACGCTGGACAAGACCACGGTCCGCGCCAAGGACGGCAAGACGGCGTTCACCGGCGCGATGTTGCTCGCCGGCGGGGCTATCTCCTTCAAGACCGGTCCGTTCTCCGGAGGCATCACGGTTCCCGCACCGCCGCCGCCGATGGGCGGTGGCGGGATGATGCCGATGGGCTGCCCACCGCCACCAGGGGGCGACTCCGACGCTGGCGCGGACGGCGCGACCGACGCGGAGACCGAAGCGGGCGCGACCGAGGGCGGCGTCGACGCCGGCGTCGATGCCATTTCGGGAGGGGACAGCAGCGCCGCCGACGCCGGCACCGACGGGGCCACCGTGGACGCGCCGGCCATGCCTCCGTCGACGGACGTTCCCGCCGACATGAACATGGCCCCCATCGTCATCACCTTCTCGAACCCGGTGGGCATGGACATCACCACCCACCTCACGATGACCGAGGACGGCAAGCCCTTCACCGGCTTCGCGCTGGACATGGCCCAGATGTTCCCCAGCGCCGTCGTCACCATCGTCCCGTCGGCCCCCTGGGCCGCTGGCAAGACCTACACAATCACCGTCGACGCGAACGCGGCCGACGTGCTGGGGAAGAAGCTTGGCGCCCCGGTTGACGCTTCCTTCACCATGAGCGCGCCGTGAGGAGGGTGGCCGTGACCAATCTACTTTCCAACCTGCCCGTTCCGACCCGAAAGAGAGGCCAGATGAACATTCGTATTGGCGCAATCCTTCTGGGCTTGACGATCCTGGCCGCCGGCAGCGCCCGCTCTCGCCTGGCCTGGGCGCAAGAAACCACCGGGCGCGTGACCGGCACCGTGACCGACAAGGACAGCGGGGCACCCCTGGATGGCATCACCGTCATCGTTCAAGGCCCCCAGGGCGAAGACGCGGCGATCACCGACAACAAAGGTCAGTACAGCTTTACCAACCTGGCGGTCGGGACCTACGTCATTCGCTATTACGTCTCCAACGTCCAGGCCGCCGAACGCCCGGGCGTCATCGTCGTCGCCGACAAGACCGTGCGGGTGAACGCCAAGATCGCGGGCTCGGCCCAGGCCGCTGCTCAGCAGACCTACGTCATCACCGGCAAGGCGCCGACGGTCGACGTCGGCAGCGCCCGCCTGGGCGCCACCTTCGACGAAGACTTCACCCAGAATGTCCCGGTCAACCCCGACTACGGGTCCGTCATCGCCAAGGCGCCCGGCGCCTTCATCGATCCCAGCGGCAACGTCTCCATCGGCGGCGCCACCGGCCTTGAGAACATCTACATGGTCAACGGCATCAACGTGACCGGCCTTCAGTACGGCAACCTGGAGGCAGGCATCGCCTCGCTGGGTGGCGGGACGAATCTGCCCACCGAATTTCTGACCCAGATCGACGTCAACGGCGGCGGCTATCAGGCCGAATTCGGCGGCGCCACCGGCGGCGTCATCAACACCGTCCTCAAGAGCGGCAGCAACGAATTCCACGGCAGCGTCTTCGGGGCTTATGCGCCCTACTGGGCGTCGCGGAATCCTTCGGAGGTGAACGTCCTGGGCAGCGCGATCTCCGGCGTGCGCAAGCCCGACTTTGACGATCGCATCGGCTTTGAGGTGGGCGGACCGCTGCTGAAGGACAAGCTGTTCTTCTGGATCGGCTTCGCCCCTCAGGTCGTTCACTCCCACGTCTTCCGGCACGTGGCGGGGTTGCAGGACGACGGCATGGGCGGCAACAAGCTGGACGCCGCCGGCAATCCGCTGACCACCCCCCTGCCCTACGGCACCCGGCGGCTGAACGAGAGCCGCGACATCTACAGCTATGCGGCGACCGTCAATTACATCCCGACCAAGGACCACAAGCTGGAGGTCGTGCTGTTCGGTACGCCCAGCTTCAACAATCAGCTGCGCAGCTTTAACAACGGCCAGGAGCTGAACGCCGCGTTCCCCGGCGGAAACGGCGCGCCGACCTGGGCGCAAGAGTCTTTGACCAAATCGAACACCGACCTGAACCTGCACTGGACATCGAAGCTCTTCGACCGCCACTGGCAGGTCGAGGCCATGGGCGGCCTGCACAACGAATATTTCTACGATCGCTCGCCTGACAGCGCGCTCAACAGCCGGAACCAGCTGGAGTACTGGGGCTCCAATCTGTGGGACCTCGAGCACATCCCCGGCTGCGAGCCGGTGGGGGCGTTTCAACCTTGCCCGGTCAACCCCAACTACAACAGCGGCGGCTTCGGCCAGGTCAAGAAGTACACCGGCAACCGCTGGAGCGGCGAGCTGAAGTCGACCCACAACTTCGAGGGGGGCGGACACCACGAGATCAAGTACGGCTGGCACATGGACTATTCGACGTTCGATCTCGATCGCTACTACTCGGGCCCGCTGGGCAGTCGCGCGCTGGTCACCCTGGCGCCGAACGGCGGCAACCCCGACGGGGCCCCCTATCCGCACGTCAACACCCAAAGCTTCTTTGGGTTGCAGCCCGGTCAGAACCCGGGCGACTTCGGTCCCGCCGACAGCATGAGCCGCTTCCCGTTCTCCGATCTGGTGAACCGGCCCATCTACAAGGACGACCTGCACGCCAAGGTGAAGAGCATCTCGAACGCGCTCTTCTTGCAGGAGACCTACAGCCCGGCGCCGCTGCGCAATCTTTCGGTCAGCGTCGGGGCGCGCCTGGAACTACAGAAGCTGTACGACTTGAACGGCACGTCGTTCCTGGACGCCAGCAACCTGGGTCCGCGCGTGGGGGTCGTCTATGATCCCTTCAACGACGGCCGGTCCAAGATCTCCGCCGGCTATGGCCGTTACTATGAAGCGATCCCGCTGGACATCGCCGCCCGTTATTTTGGCGGCGAGAACTTCGTCTTTCGCAACGGCATTCCCACCACCGCCTGCACCGGTCACGACAACCTCTACACCTGGACCGGCGCCGGCGAAGCCGCCAGCTGCCCGGTTCCCGCCGTGGGCGCGCGCACCGGTGACGTCGCGGGTAACTACAACCCGGTCAATAACAGCGCCCTTCCCCAGACCCACCTTCAAGGCCAGTACCAGAACGAGATCGTCGCCACCGTCGAACGGGAGGTCATGGAAGACATGACCCTCCGCCTCGACTACACGCACCGCTGGCTGGGGACGATCATCGAAGACGGGTACGGCGACGGGTCCTTTACCGACGTCCTGGCCAATCCGGGCCATGTTCCCCAGGCGGCGCTGGATGACGCCAAGAAGTCGGCCGCGGACCTGAACGCGCAATCGATGCAGAAGCCGGACGATGCCGCGCTGGCCTCGCAGGCCGCCGCCGCCCAGGCCAAGTACAACATCCTCCAGACGCTCGCCGCGGCGCCCAAACCCAAACGCACGTACGACGCGCTGACCCTGTCGGGGACCAAGCGGTTCTCCAAGAACTGGATGCTCCACGCCTCGTACACCTATTCGCGCCTCATCGGAAACTACGAAGGCCTGTTTCAGATGCAGCAGAACTACTACGCGCCCAACGGCAGCAACGCCTATGACTTTCCGGATCTCTACGTCAATGCCCACGGCCCATTGCCCAACGATCATCCTCATCAGGGCCGCATCGACGGCTACTACTCGGTGCCGGTGGGGCCGGGCAAGATCACCTTCGGCCTTTCCTTCTCGGGGCGGTCGGGCATCCCGCGCAGCTACATCTCGGATCTCATCGGCGGTAACCAACTGGTCTACCTGTTGCCGCGCGGCTCGGGCGGACGGACGCCGCCCATCACCCAGTTCGACGGCCACATCGGCTACGCCCAGAAGCTGCAAAAAGATGTGTCGCTGGAGGCCTACGTCGATCTCTTCAACATCTTCGATCAGCAGGCCGCGCTGCAGGTTGACGACAACTATACCTACGACCTGGCGGCGCCCATCCAGAACGGAACGACCAAGGACCTGCTGTTCGCGAAGAACGCCTTCGGCGGGCCTGTGACGAAGAACGCAAACTATGGCCGCGCCATCTCGTATCAGGCGCCGTTTTATAGCCGGCTTGGCCTGCGTGTGAAGTTCTAGCCATCTGACGGGACGCCCGAAAGACTCTCGCCAACACCCCCATGATGATCTACATTTCGCCCGGTTCATCATCATGGGAACGCCCATCACACGGAATCCAAGCTTCGGCCACGTCCCCACATTCCAGGCGCCCAGAAATGCGCGCCTCGGCCTCCGTCAGCTTCTAACCGTCGTACCGCTTACGACCCACCGCTAGAGTCGACAGAACCAATCATCCGTCGGCCGAAGTCAGGACGCGGCGACCGAACTTTGGTCGCCGCGTTTTTTTTTGCCCGTGAGATCCGCGGCCGCGCGCTGGCACCCCGCTCGCATTGTGGGGCGGCATGCTCGCTCGCGTGTCGTCCGCCGCCGTCCTGGGCATCCAGGCGTCCCCCATTGACGTCGAGGTCGACGTCGCCGTCGGGTTGCCCGGCTGCCAGATCGTCGGGATGCCCGACGCCGGCGTCAAGGAGGGACGCCTGCGCATCCGCGGCGCGCTGGAAAACAGCGGCTTCAAACTTCCGCCGCGGCGGATCACCGTCAACCTGGCGCCGGCCGATCTGCGGAAAGACGGCGCCGCCTTTGACGTGCCCATCGCCGTCGGCATGCTGTGCGCGACCGGACTTCTGGAAGCGTCGGCGCTGGAGCGCAGCGCCTTCGTCGGTGAGCTGGCGCTGGACGGCACCGTGCGTCCGGTGCGCGGCGCCCTGCCCATCGCCGCCTGGGCGCGCGCGATTGGACTGCGCCGCCTGTTCGTCCCCAGCGCCAACGCGCGCGAGGCGGCCGTCGCCGCCGGCGACTGCCAGCTGCAACCGGTCGCCCATCTGACCGACGTCGTCTCGGTTCTGCGCGGCGAGAGCGCTGGCAGCGACGGCGCCCTGCCAGCCATGGCGACGGCCCTGACCGCGACCGCGACGACGCGACCGCCCGATCTCAGCGAGGTGCGCGGGCAGGAGGTGGCGCGCCGGGCTTTGGAGCTGGCCGCGGCCGGTGGCCACAACCTGCTGTTCGTCGGGCCACCCGGCTCCGGAAAGACCATGCTGGCCCAGCGCCTGCCGGGGATTCTCCCCGCGCCCACCTTCGACGAGGCGCTGGAGACCACCATGGCCTATTCCGTGGCCGGCCCCTCGACGGACGCGCGCTGCTGACGGAACGACCGTTTCGCGCCCCCCACCACACGGTCACCACCGCCGGGTTGGTGGGGGGCGGGCCGGCGGTGCGCCCAGGCGAGATCACGCTGTCCCACAACGGCGTGCTGTTCCTGGACGAGCTGCTGGAGTTCGGGCGGCCGGTCCTGGAGGCGCTTCGCCAGCCGCTGGAAGATCGCGTGGTGTCGCTGGTGCGGGCGCGCCGGACCATCACCTATCCCGCCGACTTCATGCTGGTGGCCGCCCTCAACCCCTGCCCCTGCGGCCATCTGGGCAGCGCCCTGCGCAAGTGCGTCTGCTCGCTGACCGGCGTGGCCGCCTATCGCGCGCGCCTGTCGGGACCGCTTCTGGATCGCATCGACATGCACGTCGAGGTGCCGGCGCAACCGTACCGCCAGCTGGCCCGCACCACCGGCGGCGAATCAAGCGCCACCGTTCGCCAGCGCGTCGAGGAGGCCCGCCAGCGGCAACGCGCCCGCGGCCCGCGCTGCAACGCCCGCCTGGGCGGTGCCGAGCTGGAGGCGCTGGTGCCGCTGGACAGCGACGGTCACACGCTGCTGGAACGGGCGGTCGACCGGCTGGCGCTGTCCGCGCGGGCGGTCAGCCGCATCCGCCGCGTGGCGCGTACCATCGCCGACCTTTGCGGCGAACCGCAGGTCCGCGCCCACCACCTGGCCGAGGCGCTGCAGTACCGCGTCCTCGATCGCAGTTCGTGAACCAACCCAAACAACCTGAACGTCCCAAGGAGCCGTCAATGTCGACCATCAAAGAGAAAATGAAAGCCGTCGCCACCGCCATCGCCGCCATCGAGAAGCAGTTTGGAAAGGGCGCCATCATGCCCCTCGACGGCGCCGACATCGCCGAGATCGGCGTCATCCCCACCGGCTCCGTCGGCCTGGACCTGGCCCTGGGCGTGGGCGGCCTGCCGCGCGGTCGGGTGATCGAGATCTACGGTCCTGAATCATCCGGCAAGACCACGCTGACCTTGCAGGCCATCGCCCAGGCCCAGCGCGCCGGCGGCGTGTGCGCCTTCATCGACGCTGAACACGCGCTGGACGTCGGCTATGCGCGCAAGCTGGGCGTGAAGATCGAGGACCTGCTGGTCTCGCAACCCGACTATGGCGAGCAGGCCCTGGAGATCGCCGACAAGCTGGTCGGCACCGGCGCCGTCGACCTGATCGTCATTGATTCAGTCGCCGCCCTGGTTCCCAAGGCGGAGATCGAGGGTGAGATGGGCGACGCCCACATGGGCTTGCAAGCCCGCCTGATGAGCCAGGCCCTGCGCAAGCTGACCGCCGCCACCGCGCGCAACAACACCGCCGTCATCTTCATCAACCAGCTTCGCCAGAAGATCGGCGTCGTCTACGGCAACCCGGAGACCACCACCGGCGGCAACGCGCTGAAGTTCTACTCGTCGGTGCGTCTGGACATCCGCAAGACCGGCGTGGTCAAGAACGGCGAGGTGGTCGTGGGCAGCAAGGCGCGGGTGAAGGTGGTCAAGAACAAGGTTGCCCCGCCGTTCCGCGAGGCCGAGTTCGAGATCATCTACGGCGCCGGCGTGAACTGGGCCGGCGAGGTGGTCGACCTGGCCAGCGAAGCCGGCCTCATCGAAAAGTCGGGCGCCTTCTATTCGTGGAAAGGGGAGCGCATCGCCCAGGGCCGCGAGAAAGCCTGCGCCTTCATCAACGAACACCCCGACATCGCCGAAGAGGTCCGCCTGACCCTGGTCGAGGCGCGCAAGGCCGAGAACGCCGGACCGGGCGCGGCGCCGCGCCCGGCGGTGGAAGACGCAGCGTAGCTCGCGTGCCTGGCGGCGCCGGCTCCCATCCGCGTTGCGTGCCGCCTTCACCGGGACGATGATGGGCCGTTGAGCAAGAGTCGTTCGTTGCCGCTTGTGACGGGGACGCTGGCGCCGGTCGCAGCGCCGGCGCGGCGTCACTTGCCGCTGGCGACGACGTCACGGGCGGTCGATCGGCGATACCGACCGACCCACGCGATCTGGGAGATCACGCTCCGCTGCGACCTGGCCTGCCGCCACTGCGGGTCACGCGCTGGGCGGGCGCGCCCCGATGAGCTGGATACCGCCGCCTGTCTTGATCTCGTTGGTCAGATGGCCGCGCTGGGCGTGCTGGAGGTGAGCCTGATCGGCGGCGAGGCTTACCTGCGTCCGGACTGGCTGGCCATCATCACCGCCATTCGCCAGGCAGGCATGCAGTGCACGATGGTGACGGGGGGCCGAGGCCTCGACGAGGAAAAGGCGCGGGCGGCGGCGGGGGCCGGTCTTCAGAACGTCAGTGTCTCCATTGACGGTTGCACGGCGGCCCACGACAGCCTGCGCGGGGTGGCCGGCGCGCACCGATCGGCGCTGGAGGCCGCCCGCCACCTGACCGCGGCGGGGATTCCCGTCTCCGTGAACACGCAGATCAATCGCCTTTCGCTGCCTGATCTGCCGGCCGTCCTCGAGGACGTGATCGGCCTGGGCGCCCACGCCTGGCAGATCATGCTGACGGTGGCCATGGGCCGGGCCGCCGATGCGCCCGAGCTGCTGCTGCAACCGTTCGAGCTGCTGGCGCTGTTCCCGTTGCTGGCCCGCCTGGGCGAACGCTGCGACGCCGCGGGCGTTCGGCTGCTGCCCGGCAACAACATCGGTTACTTCGGACCCTATGAACACGTGCTGCGCAGGACGTTTCCCGGTGGGCACATGGGCTCGTGCGGCGCCGGCTGCACCACGCTGGGCATCGAGGCGGATGGATCGATCAAGGGCTGCCCGTCCTTGCAGACGGTACCCTGGACCGGCGGCAACATCCGGGACGCCTCCCTGCAGGACATCTGGGAGCGAGCGGCTCCACTGCGGGTCATCCGCGACCGCACCGTCGACGATCTTTGGGGGTTCTGCCGGACCTGTTACTATGCCGACGACTGTCGGGCGGGGTGCACATGGACCGGTTTCAGCCTGTTCGGAAAGGCGGGCAACAATCCCCTTTGCCACCATCGCGCGCTGGAGATGCAGCGTCGCGGGTTGCGGGAACGGCTGGTCCAGGTGGCGCCAGCGCCGGGCGCGCCTTTCGATCACGGACTGTTCGAGATCGTCGTGGAGGACGCGAATGAGCACGCTGCACCCCTGCCCAAGCTGTAGCCGCCACGTGCGCGCCGAACCGGTCTGTCCGTTCTGCGCGACGCCTTTGCCCGCGCGACCGTCGGTCGTCGCGCCGGCAGGTCCACGCCCCCGCATGAGCCGCGCCGCCCTGTTCGCCGCCGGCGCCGCCAGCCTGGCCAGCGTCGCCGCTTGCAGCAGCGCAACCAAGACTGCCGACGCCGCCGCTACCGACACCATTACGATGACCGCCGATACCGCGAGCGACAAGAACAGCGATAGCCCCTCCGAGGCCAAGGACGCCCAGTCCACCGACGCCCCTCGCGACTTCGGCGGCGGCATCCCCATCTACAGCGCGGTCTTCCCTCCGACCAAGACCCGCGTCGCCTCGACGACCCCGCCGCCCGCGCGCCACGGCCGCTCCCGGTCTCGTACCTCGCGTTAAGCGCGGTCTGGTTCGACGACGGTCTGCGTTTGACGGCGTCCGATCACAAACAGATGTGGTTCGTCCCGCACGAACCTTTCAGGCACCCCGGCATCGCCGCCGCTGGATCACAGTACTGCTGCTCGTTGCAGCTGCCGGCGGCCATGCAGACCGCCCAGAAAAAGCCGCTGGGCAGGCTGGTGTGGCAGCAGTAAAGGCCGGTCGGACAGTCAGCGGTGGCGTAGCAACTTTGCCCGAAGAACGTGCAATTCGTGGTGTCGGTGGTGCAGGTCTCGTCGCGATCGGAGTTTCGATAGCAGCAGGCGCTGCTGCTGAGATTGCACTGGGCAAAGCCGCCGCCGACCGGACAGGCCACCGTCGGCACGACGCACTTGCCGCTGGCGTCGCAGATCTTGTTGATCTCGCTGCCCGTGCCCACGCCGGCAGGACCCGCGATCGAACCACAAGACGTACGGACCGGTTGATGCTGGCAGGTGCCGGTGGTGCATGACAGATCGCACGCCGTGTCGCAGGCGGCGTCGCAGCAGTGCCCGCCCGAACAGAACCCGGACGCGCATTCGGTCGTCCCGCCGCACCCTCCGCCGTTCTTGGTCAAGAAGACGGCGGTGACGCTGACGTCGGCGTTCGCGGTCACGGTGCAAACGTTGGCCGCCGCGCTGGGGCATCCTGTCCACTTCTGGAAGACACCAAAGGTCAGCGGCGTCGCGGTCAGCGGCACCACGGTTCCATAGTCGACCAGCGCCGAGCAGGTGTTGCCGCAATTGATGCCGGCCGCGCCCGAAACCACGCTGCCGGTGTTGGGCGGTCCGCTGAGCACCACCGAGACCGAGACCTTCTTCAGGGTGAACGTGGCGGTCAGCGTGGTTCCTCCTGCGGCCACGGTGACCTGGCATCCGCCGCTGCCACTGCACGGCGCGCCCCAAGCCACGGTCGACCCATTGGCCGGGGCTGCCGACAGCGTCACCAGCGTTCCCGGTTGAATGGCCGCCGAGCAGCTGTTTCCGCAGTTCAAGCTGCCGCCGGCCCAGGTGGCGGTCACCGTTCCGGAGCCGTTCCCGGTCTTGGCGATGCTGAAGCCGGCGTTCTTCAGCGCGAAGGTGGCGTTGACGGTGACGGGCGCGTTGATCGCCGACAGCGTGCAAGTGGAGCCGTTGGTCGCGGTGCAGCCGGACCAGCTGACGAAGTTCGAGTCGGCGCCCGGGTTGGCTTGCAGCTCCAGGTTCGTCCCCGCGTTGACGGTGATCGGGCAGCTGTCGTTGCTGCAGGAGATGCCGGCGCCGCTGATCGTTCCGTTGCCGTTTCTCTGCAGGGTGACGGTCACCGTCGCCGGTGGCACCGGCGCGTCGGCGGCATCGGACTGGCCGTCGCTGTTCTGGATCGCATCGGGGGAAATCGGGGCATCGGTGTTCGGTCCCTGGCCGCCACCGCCGCCGCTGCCGCCCTTGCCGCCACTGCCGCCACTGCCGCCGCTGCCCTTCCCGCCGGCGCCGCCGCCGTCGGGCAAGGTCGCCCGCGGGGTCACGCAGCCCAGCGCCAGAAGACCGGAGAGCAGGATTCCTGTTCGAACCAGCCGTGTCATCTAAAACCTCAGCCAGCAGCTGCCGCCGGCGCCATCGTTCCAGACCGGCGCACAGGCGAGCGCCGCGCCCGCCGGCGCTTCGTTGTCACGCGCCGACATCAGGAACAGAACGGTCGACGCCGCGGCCAGCGCACCGGCCCCCACGAAAGCGACCACCGCCAGCGTCTTGTCTCGATCGCCGGCCGAAAGCAGGCTCTGGCAGGTGGCGCCCCCCTTGTCAGGAGCGCCGCTGCTGCACTGCACCTGGTTGCTGCCCGCCAGGCGCTGGTTGTTGAACTTGTCGTAGTTGTCGTTGGACGCCAGCAAGGCGACGGTCCCCCCCACCAGCGCTGCGGCTGCCACGCCACCCCCGATCCACGCTGCCCGCCGGCGCCACTGCCCGGCCGGCTTGTCGGGCCCCGCCGCTGGTGGCGCGGTGCCGGTCGGCACGTCGACGTGAATCGTCAGCGGCGGTAAATTCGCCTCCACTGTCTCTTCCTTGCCCGCCTCGGCGGTCAGCGAGCGTCGGGCGGACTGATGACCGGCGGATTCGACCTCGATGACCAGGGCACCCGGCTCGACATAGATCGGGTCGGTCAAGGGCAAGACGCCGCGATCGACGCCGGCCACACGCACGTGCGCGCCGGCCGGCGAGCCGGTCACGCTGACCCGCCCCAGGTGCGACCGCACCACCTTCAATGACTCCGTCAGCGTCGCCTCCGTGGTCTTGATCCACAGATCGGTCGACGCGCTCAGCGCTTCGACCAGGTGCGCCTCCGCCAATCCCCACTGACCCAGCGCCTGCTCGACCAGCCCCAGTTGCGCCGCCGAGCGCGGCGTCCGGGCCAGCTGGTAGGCGCGTTGAAAATATCCCTGGGCCTTGATGTTCTCGCCCTCCTTGCGAAGGGCCACGCCTTGTTTGATCAGCTGCTCAGGGTCCTCTGACGCCCGTACCGGCGCCGTCGCCGCCAGAAGAACCAACCACGCCAGCCCCCCCCACCTCCCCACCAATCCACGCAGAACCATCTTCATCGGCCGGCCATCCTAGTCCAGCAAAGCTGCCCTGTGCTCATCAGATCTTCGGATCTTCGAACGCCGCTATTCCCCCAGGAGGCCGGGCTCTGCCCGGCCGGCCCACCTTGCGAGAAGCGCTGGGGAGAGCCCGCGAGAGGGGCCAGCAGGCCCCTTTCGCGCAGCGAGCGAAGCGAGCGCCGAGCGCCCTTAGCTGGCCCGCTTGATACGCAGACCGTTCAGCTCGTCCAGGAACTTGCCGGTGGTCTCGATGCTGTTTTCCAGCGATTCGATCACCAGGCCCAGGAGGCCCTCGTTCTCATAGCGCAGCACCTCATAGTAGCGCTGGCGTTCGATCGAGTGAATCACCGCGGGCAGGTAGCCGTGGCGGATGAGCATGAAGTTCATCAGCAGGCGCGCGACCTTGCCTGAGTTCTTCGTCCACGGGTACGTGGTCAGCAGGCGGTGATGCGCTTTCGTGGCGCGGGTGATGGGGTGCAGGTCGCGAAACTCTTCCGACTCCAACCACTCGCCCAACTTCCGCATCTTGTAGGAGATTTTCTCGGGCGGGGCGATCTCGTGATAGTAGAGCCGGTGCAGCGGGTTCTCGCGCCGGTACGGATAACCTTTGGCCGCCGCCTCCGGTGTGAGGATGGCGTAAAGCTTGCGCACCAGCTCCAGGTCGACCGGCAGCGGCTTCTTCGTGTTGTTGGCTTCCTCGCGCACAAAGTCGACGGCCAGCTTGTGATTTCGAACCTCTTCGTACATCGGGATCAGCGTGACATCGCTGATGATGCGCTGGTCGATGGCGGCCTTCAGCTCCGAGTAGGAAAGGACAACGCCCTCGAGAGCGTTGTCGTGGAAGATCCACGAGACATCGAGACGGTCTTGATACGTCTTGATGAGATTGGGCGGAAAGCTAGCCAGCTTGTTCCGCACCGCTTCCATTTTGGCGTCGAGCTCGAAGAACTTGGCGTCCATCCCCATCTCCTACGTTCGTTCTAATTAACCGACTGACCGATTAACCGATTTTGGCCCCCCAATAGCAGGCGCCGCCAATAGTAGACCGGCGCAGCGTACCTCCTCTTAACCCTTTAGTCAAGCGGGGTTAGCCTACATGCGGGTCCTCACAAGCGGCATCGTCGCCGCCCCGGCGGCGGACCCGGCCACGCCAAAGGAGCGGTGGCAGGGGATAACAACCCTGCCGGTTCTCACCAGCACCCCCCCGCCCGATGGCGTCTGATCCCATGGCAATCATTAATGAATCCTGGCTCCAAAACTTGACAGACCGGACGGTCGGGCAAGAATTGATTCTCCACGCTCTGGGGGACTGGCGCCCCCGGACGGAGTGCCACGCTCGCCATCTATATAATGACCGCTCCAGCACCCTCCTTTTCTGAACACCAGCCGGTCCTGCTGGACGCCGTCTTGCAACGTCTGGACCCAAAGCCGGGAGGACGGTACTGCGACGCGACGGTCGGCCTGGGGGGACACGCCCAGGCGGTGCTGGAACGATCGGGGCCTGACGGCCGCCTCATCGGCCTTGATCGCGATCAGCAGGCGCTGCGAACGGCGGCCGTGCGGCTGGCCTCGTTCGGGGATCGCGTCTCGTTGATTCATGCCCCCTTCTCCCAGGTGGGCCGGGTGCTGGCCGACCTGGGCGCCATCCCGGTTGACGGCTTCGTGGTCGATCTCGGCGTCTCATCACCGCAGCTGGACACGGCGGAACGCGGGTTTTCGTTTCAGCGCAGCGGTCCGCTGGACATGCGCATGGACCAGACCCAGGGCGAGACGGTCGGCGATCTGCTCAAGCGGGTGGACGAGATCGAACTGGGCCGCATCCTGCGCGAGTACGGCGAGGAGCGATACGCCGCCCGCATCGCCCGCGCCATCCTGGAGGCGCGCGATCGCGGAGAGCTGTCGTCCACCGGAGCGCTGGGGGCGCTGGTGGCACGCGCCATGCCCCACCATGAGCGGCACAAGAATCCGGCCACGCGAACGTTTCAAGCGTTGCGCATCGCCGTCAACCAGGAGTTGACCGAGCTGGAACAATTCTTGGATCAGATGGCCGACTGCCTGCGACCGGGCGGTCGCCTCTGCATCATCGCCTTCCATTCGCTGGAGGATCGCATCGTGAAGCATCGACTGCGCCAACTGGCGGCACGAAATGGCCCCACGCCGCCCAAACTGCGCCTCCTGACCAAGCACGTGGTGGTGGCCGACGAGGCCGAGCGCCTGACCAACCCGCGCTCGCGATCGGCCAAGCTGCGCGCGGCGGAGCGACTCTGACGTGCAGCCGGTCGTGGAGGGCAACGGTTTCGGGAAAAAGCGCGGCATCGGCGTGGGCGGCTTCTTGCTGGCGCTGGTGACGGCCGGCGCGCTGACCCACGTCGCCGTTCGCATGAAAGGGATCGAGGTCGCCTATGACCTGGGGCGCGAGCGGCGAATCAGCACCGAGCTGGAAGAGCAACGCCGCCGCCTGCAGATCGAAATTGGAATGCTGAAAGATCCTGGACGCGTGGTCACTTTGGCCCGCGACAAGCTGAAGATGGCCCCACCGGCGGCCGGCGACATCATCCGCGCGGCGCCCGGCGCGTTGCCGGCTGCGGCAGCCATCACCGCCGCCGCAGCCGCCGCGAACGACAAGGCGGCTGGCGGCAAGAATAGACCGGCCAGGCCGACCGCGAAAACGCCGGCGACCCCCGGCGCCCAGGCGGCCGTCCCCGCCTTGCGCGCGGCGGCCGCGCCGGCACCGGCGAGCAATGAAAGCGCGGAGTCCGAATGATCACCGCCACGCGCTGGACGCGCATCCGGCTGATCGCCTGCGGTGCCGGGTTCGGCCTTCTGTTCCTGGCTGTGGGCAAGCGCGCCTTCCACCTGCAGGTCGCCGAGGCCGATCACCTGCGGGCCATGGCGGAAGAGCAATACCTGCGCGAGATCGAGCTGCCGCCCCGCCGCGGGCGCATCCTTGACCGCAATGGCGCCGAGCTGGCGTCCACGGCGGACGTCGATTCGATCTATTGCAACCCGCGACGGCTGGTCGATGTCCGCGAGGCGTCGCGGCGCCTGGCGCAGGTGCTGGGCCTGGATCGGCGCGAGCTGGAAAAGAAGCTGTCGCAGAAGCGGTTCTTCGCCTGGGTCAAACGCAAGGTGACGCCGGACGAGGTGACGGCGGTGCGCGCGTTGAACCTGCCGGGGATGGCCTTCACCCGCGAGCCGCGCCGCTTTTACCCGAACCGCACGCTGGCGGCGACGGTCATGGGCCAGGCCGGGTCGGACGGGCGAGGCCTGGACGGCGTCGAGCTGGCGCTGGACAAGCACCTGCGGGGCAGCACGTCGTCCGTGCAAGGGGTGCGCGATGCCCTGGGGCGTGACCTGATCGTGGAAGGCATGGGCGAGGCGCCCAACGGCGTCGGCAGCGACGTGGTGCTGACCATCGATCGCTACCTGACCTTCGTCACCGAACGCGCGCTGGCCGACGCCACCGCCCGCCACCACGCCAAATCGGTGATCGCCGTGGTGATGGATCCGCGCAGCGGCGAGATCCTGGCCATGGGTTCGACGCCCACCTACAACCCCAACGATCCGGCGAGCTCGGCCGAGGGGGGCGCCCGCAATCGGGCCATCACCGATGCCTTCGAACCGGGGTCGACGATGAAGACGTTCACCATCGCGTCGGCGCTGGACGCCGGCGTGGTGCGCCCCGACGACCGGTTCGACTGCCTGATGGGCCGCATGATGGTGGGCAAGTACCAGATCCACGACACGCACCCGCACGGCGTGCTGACGGTGGCCGAGGTCTTCAAGTTTTCCAGCAACATCGGCGCCACCAAGATCGCGCGGCGCCTTGGCCGCGATGAGCTGGCGGAGGCGCTGGGCCGTTTTGGTTTTGGACGGCCAACGGAGGTGGGACTGCCCGGCGAGCGGGCAGGCATCATCCGGCCAGTCAGCAAGTGGGGCGACATCGGGTTCGCCAACGTGTCGTTCGGCCAGGGGCTGACGGTGACGCCGCTGCAGATGGTGGCCGGGGTCAGCGCCATCGCCGCTGGCGGCGTCTATCACCAGCCGCGCGTGGTGTCCCGCATCGTGGCGCATGATGGTTCGGTGGAGTCGCCACCCCTGCTGCCGGACCGGCGCGTGATGTCGCCGGCCGCGGCGCGCGCGATGATCGGGATCATGCGCGGCGTGACCGAGGTGGGCGGCACGGCCAAGCAGGCGGCCATCCCCGGCTATCCGGTGGCGGGCAAGACCGGCACGGCGCAGAAGGTGGCCAACGGTCACTATGATTCAAGCAAGTGGGTGTCTTCGTTCGTCGGCTTCGCCCCGGCCGAGGATCCGCGCGTGGCCATCATCGTGGTCGTCGACGAACCGCAAGGGGAACACCTGGGCGGCGCGGTGGCGGCGCCGATCTTTCGCGAGATCGGCGAGCAGACCCTGCGCTATCTGCACGTTCCGCCCTCGCCCGCCGCGCTGGCGGCGGCGAACAAGGCGGAGGCGCGCGGCAAGGGCGCCGGGGTGGCGGGTGCCGTGCTGGCGTCTGCTGACGCTGACGACGGGATCGATCCCGAACTGCCGGCCAGCGACGCGCCCGCCGACGTCGCACTGGCCCAGGAGGATAACGGCGAGCTGGACGGCGACTGGGATGCGGTGGCGGGCGTCGAGGGCGCGGCGGCCGCGAGCAGCGCCACCGCCACGGTGGTGGTGCCGAACTTTGCTGGCCTCAGCATCGCCGAGGCGATCCACGCCGCGCGGCGCAGCGGCGTCGAGCTGGCGTTTGACGAAGCCGCGGGCGCTTCCAGCGGCGTGGCCATCAAGCAAAAACCGGCGCCTGGACCGGCCGCGCGCGGCGCGCTGATCCGCGTGGCCTTCGGTCGTCGCGAATGACCACGTCGTCGCTGCCGCTGTCGGCGTTGCTGTCCGGCGTCGAGGACGCTGTGGTGGGCAGCGGCGCGCGCGCCGAGGAGATCATGGTGACCGACGTGCGCGACGATTCGCGCCAGGTCCAGGCGGGTGATCTTTTCGTCGCCGTTCCGGGTACGGCGGCCGACGGACGGTCGTTCGTCGCCGCGGCGGTGGCGCGCGGCGCGCGCGTGATCGTCAGCGCGGGCGAGACGCCGGCCGATACCGGCGGGGCCATCACCGTCACGGTGGCTGACGCGCGCCAGGCGCTGTCGATGATCGCCGCCAATCGTTTTGGCGCGGCGGCGGCCTTGAGCCTCATGGCGGTGACCGGCACCAATGGCAAGACCACCACCACGTACCTGGTCGAGGCGATGCTGGCGGCGACGGGCCTGGTGCCGGGCGTGATAGGCACGGTCAGCTATCGATCGGCGGCGCCGGGCTGGCAAGGCGGGGCGCGGGCGGCGTCGCTGACGACGCCGGGGTCGCTGGCCCTGCACGCGCTGCTGGCCGACATGCGGGCGGCGGGAACCACCGACGTCGTCCTGGAAGCGTCGTCGCACGCGCTGGACCAGCGTCGCCTGGACGGTTGCCGCTTTCGCGTCGCCGCCCTGACCAACGTCACGCAGGATCACCTGGACTATCATGTCTCGATGGACCGGTACTTCGAGGCGAAGACCATCCTGTTCGAGCGACTGCTGGATCCGGCGCGCGGGGTGGCGGTGTTCCTGATCGACGACGACGCCGGCCGCAAGATGCGGCGCCGCGTGAGCGGGGTGCCCACGCTGGGCGTGACGCTGAAGCCGTCGGCGCCGGGCGGCGACATCGCCATCGTCGAGCGCCAGCTGTCGGTCGACGGCATGCGCCTTCGCCTGGCCACGCCGGTGGGAGAGATCGCCGTGGAATCGACGCTGGTGGGTGAGTTCAACCTGGCCAACATCGCGCTGGCGGTGGGCATGGGCGTGGCGCGCGGGCTGCCCCCCAAGGCGATCGCCGACGGCTTGCGCGCGCTGCCGGGCGTGCCGGGGCGGCTGGAACCGGTGGCCAACAAGCGCGGCGTGCTGTGCGTGGTCGACTATGCCCACACCCCGGACGCGCTGGAGCGGGCCATCGCGGCCCTGCGCCCTCTGACGGGCAAGCGGCTGATCGTTGTGTTCGGCTGCGGCGGCGATCGGGATCGCGGAAAACGCCCGCTGATGGGCGAGGTGGCGGCGCGTGACGGCGACATCGCCATCGTCACCTCCGACAACCCGCGCACGGAGGTGCCAGAGACCATCGTCGACATGGTTGTGGACGGCGCGCGGCGGGCGCTGGCTCCCGAGCTTTCGCCGGACGAATTGCCGGGGGCCGAGCGCGGCTATCTGCGCGAGGTCGATCGGCGCGCGGCCATCCGGATCGCGGCGGCGGCGGCGCAGCCAGGCGACGTCCTCCTGATCGCCGGCAAGGGGCACGAGGATTACCAGATCGTCGGCACCACAAAGTTTCCCTTCGACGATCGTCTGGAAGCGGCGGCGGCCCTGGCCGCCAGCGACGGGCAGGCGGCGCGATGACCGCTGCGATGACCGGGGCGATGACCGGCGCGATGACCGCTGCGACGCCCGCCAGCCACGACATCGCGTTTGCCGTCGCGGCCATGGGCGGGACGGTCTTGCAGGCGGGCCAGCGTGGCGACCGGTTCGCCGGGGCAGCCACCGACAGCCGGCAGGTGCAACGCGGGCAGATCTTTTTCGCCTTGCCGGGGGAGCGCGTCGACGGATTTGCTTTCGTGGCGCAGGCGGTGACAGCGGGAGCGGCGGCGGTGGTGGTGCAGGCGGGGCGTGGTCTGCCGGCGGGCGCCGACGGCGCCACGGTCATCGCGGTGGTCGATCCGCGCGTCGGGCTGGGAGCGCTGGCCCAGGCGGTGCGCGCGCGGTTCACCGGGCTGGTGGTGGGCGTGACCGGATCCAACGGCAAGACCACCACCAAGGAGCTGATCGCGGCGACGCTGCGTCCTCTGGGAGACGTCCTGCGCACGGCGGGCAACCTGAACACCGATGTGGGGCTGCCGCTGACCATCCTGTCGGCGACCCTGCGCGAGAAGGTCTGGGTGCTGGAGATGGCCATGCGGGCGCGCGGTGAGATCGCGCTGCTGGCGCGGATCGCCCGGCCACGCATCGGCGTCATCACCAACGTGGCGGGCGCCCACCTGGAACGCCTCGGCTCGCTGGAAGAGGTGGCGCGGGCCAAGGGTGAGCTGTTCGCCGGGTTACCCGCCGACGGTATCGCCGTGCTGTCCGACGACGAACCGCTGGTGGCGGCGCAGGCGGCGGGGATCGCCGCTGCTCGCCAGCTCCGATTCGGCGCCGGGCGCGACGCTTCGGTGCGGGTGATGGAGGTGATCCCGGCGGGCGCGGCCGGTTCGGTGGTGCGCTATGCGGTCCGGCAGACACCGGTGGTGGTGCGGCTGCCGCTGGCGGGCGCGCACAACGCCCGCAACGGCGCGGCGGCCCTGGCCGTGGCGCTGGCGGCGGGCGTTCCGACCGTCGATGCGGCGCGCGCCCTGGAATCGCTGACGCTGCCACCCCACCGTTCGGCGGTCATCGAGATCGGCGGGCGCACGGTGCTGGACGACTGTTACAACGCCAATCCGGCGTCGATGCGCGCGGCGCTGACGGCGCTGCTGGCGTCGGTGGGCAGCGGGCGCCCCTTCGCCATCCTGGGCGACATGCTGGAGACCGGCCCCGACGCCGAGGCGCTGCACCGGCAGATCGGCGCCGAGGCCGGCGCGCGCCTGGGCGGCCTGTGCGGGGTCGGCCCGCTGGCGGTGGCGATGGTCGATGCGGCGCGCGCGGCGGGCCTCGATCAGGCGCGCGCGGTCACGGCTGCCACGCCCGAGGAGGCCGCGGCGCTGGTGGCGCCGTGGACGCGGCCGGGAGACTGGATCCTGATCAAAGCGTCGCGCGGCATGAAGCTGGAAGGCGCCGTCGCCGCGCTGGGGCGGCTGCTGGGCAGCGCCCCACCCTCGTCCTCGCCCATGCCCTTTTCGCCGCCAGGAAAAACGGTAGGCTGACGCCCCCCCGAAAGCCCCCAAGCCAAGGCACAGACACCACGCATGCTGTTTCACCTCTTCAACGCTCTCCGCGAAAAGATGCCCGGGGCCAATGTGTTCCGGTACGTGTCGACGCGCATCGGGCTGGCCACGCTGACGTCGCTGGTGATCACCTTCGTGGTGGCGCCCTGGTTCATTCGCCGCGCCCGGGCCCGCCAGCTGGGCGAGGTGATCCGCGACGACGGCCCGGCCAGCCACGCCTCGAAGAAAGGGACGCCCACCATGGGGGGCGCCCTCATCATCCTGGCGCTGGTGGCGGCCACGCTGCTGTGGTGCGACCTGCGCAGCACGCTGATCTGGCTGGCCCTGCTGGTCACCGTGGGGTTCGGGGCCATCGGTTTTCTTGACGACTATCTGAAGCTGTCGCGCCGTAACAAGAAGGGTCTGCCCGGCCGGCTGAAGATCGCCGGGCAGCTGGTGATCGGCGGCGTGGCCTGCGCCTGGCTGTTCGCGGGCGAGGCGCTGGCGCCCGATGTCCGGCTGCACCTGGCGTTGCCGCTGGTCAACTTTCACCACAACTCGCTGATCCTGCCGCTGGGGGTTTACCTGGGCTTCGGCGTGTTCACGCTGGTGGCCACGTCGAACGCGGTCAACCTCACGGACGGCCTGGACGGGCTGGCGATCGGGCCGGTGATCATCTCGTCGTTCACGTTCTTGCTGCTGGCCTATGCCGCCGGCACCACGTTGCGCAGCTTCAACATCGCCACCTATCTGGGGATGCCGCACGTGGCGGGGTCGGGCGAGCTGGCGGTTTTTTGCGGGGCCATGGGCGGGGCCGGCATCGGGTTCCTGTGGTTCAACACCCATCCGGCGCAGGTGTTCATGGGCGACGTGGGCGCGCTGGCGCTGGGCGGGGCGCTGGGCTTCGTGGCGCTGGCGTCCAAGACAGAGCTGTCGCTGCCCATCATCGGCGGCGTGTTCGTCACCGAAGCGGTCAGCGACATCATCCAGGTGGCGTATTACAAACGGACCAAGAAGCGAGTGTTTTTGATGGCGCCCATCCACCACCATTTTGAAAAGCTGGGCTGGCCCGAATCGCGGATCGTGGTGCGTTTTTGGATCGTGTCCTTCGCTTGCGCGATTCTGGGGCTGATCCTGACGTTGAAAGTACGATGAACGGCGAACTGGAGGGGAAACGGATCTTGATCGTCGGCCTGGGGAGATCCGGGCTGACGGCGGCCATGCTGTGCGTGGCGCGCGGCGCCGCGGCGGTGACCGTCACCGATCGCCACGACGCCGAGGCGCTGGCGGGGAGCCTGGCCAAGCTACCGGCCAGCGTGCGCCTGGAGCTGGGCGGCCACCGGCGCGAGACCTTCGTGAACGCCGATCTAATCGTGCTGTCGCCGGGCGTGCCGGAGATCCCCGAGCTGGTCGCCGCGCGCGCCGCCGGCGTCACCGTCATCGGCGAGCTGGAGCTGTCGTCGCGGTTCATCGAGGCGCCCATGGTGGCCATCACCGGGACCAACGGCAAATCGACGACGACGACGCTGTGCGGCCTCATGCTGCGGGCCACCGGCAAGCCGACGTTCGTGGGCGGCAATCTGGGGACGCCCCTGGGCGAGGCGGTGGGAACGCCGGCCGGCAGCGTGCGCGGTTACTGCGTGGTGGAGGTCTCCAGCTTTCAACTGGAGACGACCAGGACGTTTCACCCGCGCGTGGCCATGCTCCTCAACATCACGCCCGATCACCTGGACCGTTACCCCAGCATGGAGGAATACGCGGCGGCCAAGGCGCGCATCTTCCTGGGCCAGGGTCCCGGCGATTTCGCCGTGGTCAACGTCGACGATCCGCTGGTGATGCGCGCGGTGGAGGGCGCCACCAGCCGCAAGCTGGGAATCTCCACCGAGCACGCGCTGGAAGGCAGCGTGGGCGGCTGGGTGGAGGGCGAGGATCTGATCGTCCGCCTGCCGGGCGGGCCCGAGGAGGCCTATCCGGCCAACTTGCCGGCGCTGGTGGGGCGGCACAACCAGCAGAACGCGCTGGCGGCGCTGCTGGGCGCGCGGCTGTCGGGGGCCACCCCGTCGGAGGCACGGCGCGCGCTGCTGGAGTATCGGCCGCTGGCCCATCGCATGGAGCTGGTGGCGGAGGCCGGCGGGGTCTCGTTTTACGACGATTCCAAGGGCACCAACGTGGGCGCCGTGGTGGCCACGCTGAATGGATTTCCCCGTCCCGTGGTGCTGATCGCCGGCGGTCGAGACAAGGGTGGCGACTATGCGCCGCTGGCCCAGGCGCTGGCGACGGTGGGGCGCGCGGTGGTGCTGATCGGCGAGGCGGCCGATCGCATCGCGGCGGCGCTGCCGCAGACGCTGCCGGTTCATCGCGCCGCCAGCATGGAGGCGGCCGTCGCGCTGGCGGCGCGCCTGGCCCAGCCGGGCGACGCGGTCGTGCTGTCACCGGCTTGCTCCAGCTTTGACATGTTTCGCGACTATGTTCACCGGGCCCAGGTCTTCCGCGCCGCGGTGAGCGCCGTGATCGGGCCCGGCGAAGAATCAACCGTCACCGAACGGAGCCTCTGATGGCCTTTGGGTTGCCAGGTTCGGGATCGACGTCGGCATCCTCCTGGACGTCAGCATCCTCCTGGACGGCGGCCTGGCGCGCCCGCTGGGAGGCGCTGGTGCGGCTGGTGCGCCGGGAAGAGTCGCCGCTGGGCGGGCC
>DATLVT010000740.1:0-4162 GCA_035577105.1 Polyangia bacterium | reverse complement strand
GTATCGATCCATCGAGGAAGGGCGCGACGCCATCCTGCGGTCGGGCGCGGAAATTGTCACGGTCGCTTTGCGGCGGGTCGACTTCACCCCCGGCAAACCAAACGTGCTTTCCAGCGTCGACCGGACCCGCCACACCCTGCTCCCCAACACCGCCGGCTGCTACACGGCCGAGGAGGCCGTGCGCACCTGCCGCCTGGCGCGCGAGCTGGGCATGGCGGACATGGTCAAGCTGGAGGTGATCGGCGATCAGCAGACGCTGTTCCCCGACGGAGCGGCCACGCTGGAGGCGGCCAAGATTCTGGTCAAGGAAGGGTTCGTGGTGCTGCCCTACTGCATGGACGATCCGATCCTGGCGCAGAAGCTGGAAGACGTCGGCTGCGCGGCGGTGATGCCCCTGGCGGCACCCATCGGCTCGGGCCTGGGCATCCGCAACCCTTACAACATCCGGATCATCCTGGAACGGGCCAAGGTGCCGATCATCGTCGACGCCGGCGTGGGCACCGCCTCCGACGCCGCGGTGGCGATGGAGCTGGGCTGTCACGGCGTCCTGATGAACACCGCCATCGCCGGCGCCCGCGACCCCTTGATGATGGCCGAGGCCATGCGCGACGCCGTCGTCGCCGGCCGCAAGGCATTTCGCGCCGGGCGCATTCCCCGCAAGCTGTACGCGAACGCCTCGTCGCCGCTGGACGGCATGATCGAGTGACCGGGGCGCCGCACCTTTACATCATCACCGACCGCCACGCCACGCTGGGGCGCCCGCTGCCGGCGGTGATCGCCCAGGCGCTGGCGGGCGCCGAACGCGGCATCCGGGCCGGCGCGCGCGTGGCCGTCCAGCTGCGCGAAAAGGATCTGGAGGGCCGCGCGCTGCTGGAATTCGCCCGCGCGTTGCGCCGGCTGACGGCCGACGCTGGAGCGAGTCTGTTCATCAACGATCGCGTCGACGTCGCCCTGGCCGTCGGTGCCGACGGCGTCCACCTGGGAGGCCGATCGCTGTCGCCGGCCGACGTGGCGACGGTGGCGCCGTCGCTGGCCGTTGCCGTGTCCATCCACAGTCCCGTCGAGGCTGCCGAGGCCCGGCGAAACTTCAACGTTCGATTCGCCGTATATGGTCCTGTGTACCCGACGCCGAACAAGTCGCCACCGACGGGGATCGACGGAACGACAGGGCTTTCAGCGGCGGCCGGTCACGGCCTGCCCCTGTTGGCGCTGGGCAGCGTTGACGCGGGAAGCGTTCCGGAATGTCGTACGGCGGGAGCGGTCGGCGTGGCCTGCATCAGGGCTGTGGTTTCCGCAACAAACCCAGATGAAGCTGTTGCCCGGATTATCATTTCCCTGGGATTTTGATGGGGCCTTCAATACAGACTTGACAGTTTTTTTACCCCCTGTAACTTCGGCGGCAATCTTCGGAGTATCCGAAGAAGGTAAGAGGTAACTCACGTTTGTAGGAGGGTAGTAGATGGCAACCGGCAAGGTGAAGTGGTTCAACGATGCCAAGGGGTATGGGTTCATCGCCCGGGAGGATGGTCCGGATGTCTTCGTGCATCACACGGCCATCCAGAGCGAGGGGTTTCGCTCACTGAGCGAGGGACAGACGGTAGAGTTTGACATCACGGAGGGACCAAAGGGGCTGCAGGCCGCCAATGTCCGCAAAGCGGCATAATTCCGACCTGACATAACCGGTTCCCGGATCGCCCGGCAGTTCGGCGATTTCGGCGATTCGGATCGATAAACGGCCGGGGCTCCCCGGCCGTTTTTTTTTGACTGAAATTTCACGACTGCCGGCTGTCGAGGGTGCGATCGATGATCAACGTCACCTCCTCCGATGCGGGCCGGCCGCGGTTGGCGGGACGGACGGACCAACCCGGGCGGCGGCGCACGGCCTGAACCGCGGCGGCGACGACCTCGGCAGCGATGGCGTCGAATTCCTTGGCCCAGACCAGGCCGTCGTCGTCGCCGTCATAGTCGTCGGGAAATTCGCAGCGCACTGAAAAGCGCAGGGTGAACTCCCGCTCCTCGACGTATTTCATCCCCTCTTTTATCACGGGCCGATCGCCGGTCCGTCCTGCGTCATGGCACCGTCATTTCAAGCGCATCGATTCGACGTAGGATATGGGCTTGGTGCGACAAACGGGTCCGCGTCACCTTTGCCTGTGGGCTGCCCTGGTCCTGACCGCGGCCACCGCCACCCTGCCCGCCCGCCCGGCGCGCGCGACCGGCCGGCCGGCGCCGCTGTCGCTGGCCATCGTCGTGGGCAGCAACCGTGGGCCCTCCGCCAGCCAGGAGAACCTGCGATACGGCGACGACGACGCCATCCAGAGCGCGCGCATGCTGACCCTCCTGGGCACCCAGACAACGTTGCTGGTCGATCCTGACGCCGAGACACGCGAGCTTTTTCCCGGTGAACGTCCCGATGGCCCGGCCACCCAGGCCGCCATGAAGTCCGCCTTCGGGCGCGCCGCCGAAAAGATCAGCGCCGCCCGCGCCGCCGGGCGTCCCAGCCGTTTGTATTTTTTCTTTGCCGGTCACGGCGACCTGGCCGACGGGCGGCCGTTTCTGCAGCTGGAGGACGGCCGCCTGTGGCGCGAGGATCTGGCCGAGCTGTTGCGCGCCGCCAACGCCGACGACAACCACGTCCTGGTCGACGCCTGTTACGCGGCGTCGTTCGTCGCCGATCGCGGCCCCGGCGGCCAGCGCAACCGGATGGCGCCGGGGTTTTCCCACAGCACGGGTGACATCTGGCCTGACCACATCGGGTTTCTCACCGCGCGTTCGGCGGGCGGACAGACGCACGAGTGGGCCGAGTTCCAGGCCGGCATCTTCTCGCACGAGGTGCGCTCCGGTCTGATCGGCGCCGCCGACGTCAACCGCGACGGTCGCGTCACCTACCGCGAGATCGCCGCGTTCGTCCAGCGGGCCAACGAAGCGATCCCCAACCGCCGCTATCGCCCCGAGGTGTCGACGGCGCCCCCCGACGGAGATCTGGACACGGTGCTGGCCGACCTCCCCGAGGGGCCATTGGTGCTGGAGATGGATCTGAAACCCGCGGGACACACGTTCGTGGAGACCGCGCGCGGCGTGCGCCTGGCCGATCTGCACCCGGAGACCGGAACCGCCGTCTGGCTGCGCCTGCCGACCGACCAGGGCCCGCTGTTCGTCCAGCAGGTGACCACGGATGTCGTCGCCGGTGCCCCCGGAGCAGCGGCGGCGACGGGCCACCAGTCGCGCGAATATCAGGTGACGCCGAACCCGGGACGCATGCGGTTGTCCGCGCTGGCGTCGGCGAAACCGCACGTGCGCGCGCGCGGCGCCGCTCACGAGGCATTTCTGATGCTGTTCTCCCACCCCTTCGACGCGGCGGCGGTCAACGGCTTCCGGCTGCCCCCTGACGGCGACGGCGAGCAAGACGTCCCTCCGCCCCTGAGCGAGCGCGCGCAGCGCCGCCACCGACTGGGGAAGGTCGCCCTGGAGATCGGCGTGCTGGGCGCCGCGCTGGCCGGCGGCTGTTATGGCGCGGCCACGCTGATCAAGGGCTCCGATTCCCACGCCGACAGCCAGACCACGACGACCGGACGAAACAGCTGGATTCGCGGCTTGAATGTCGCCACCTGGACGCTGGCCGGCGTCGCCGGGGCCTCTCTCGCCACGGGCGCCATCCTTTTTCTGTGGCCCGACCGACCAGAGCCGCCCGTCACCGCGACCGCGCTGCCGGGCGGCGGCGCGGTCGTCGGTTACCGCGGAACGTTCTAGTTCGCGCGTTAAGTTCTCCGGCTTGTCTGGCAACGCAGGGTGCGGTCTGCTGGCGCCTCGACACCATGAGACGTTGTCCCCACTGTCACCGCTGGCTGAGCGTCTGGATCGTGATGAACCTGCGCACGGAGATATCCTGCCCCAGGTGCTGGTCGATCCTGGACGTCAGCCGATGGAAAGCCGCCCTGGTCGGCGCCGCCGTCGGATTTGTCGTGCTGATCGCCGTGCTGTTTCGGTTCAATGCGCAGCTGTTTGGGGCCGCCGCGCCAGCGCACACCTACTACTACGGAAGCCCGGTGCGACTTTTTTTCCTGCCCCTGGTGTTCGCCTACGCGTTCGCCGGCATGTTCCCGCGGATCTCTGAGCAAAAAGACCCGGAGCCGTAGCATCCGGGCTTTGCTCCTGTCGTCGC
>DATLVT010000739.1:0-2614 GCA_035577105.1 Polyangia bacterium | reverse complement strand
CGCTGTCTCCGGCCTTCCCGATGTGGTGTCCGTGGCGTCCGGCGAATTTCATACGTGCGCCGCCCGCGCGACCGGGGCGGTCGTCTGCTGGGGCAACGGCGACAACGGCCAGCTGGGCAACGGCAGCTTCGCCGGCTCTCTCCTGCCGGTCACTGTGTCGGGCCTTTCCAGCGCGGTATCCGTCGCAGCAGGCTTTCTGCACACGTGCGCCGTCCGTGCCACCGGGACGGTCGCCTGCTGGGGCAACAACTTCGATGGCGAGCTTGGCGATGGCGGCTTTTCTGCCTCCTCCGTGCCCGTCGCCGTCACCGGCCTTTCCGACGCCGCGTCCGTCGCAGCGGGGGAGAACCACAGCTGCGCCGTTCGCACCACCGGCGCGGTCGTCTGCTGGGGCGTCGGCGGCGATGGCCAGCTGGGCAACGGCAGCTTCGCTGACTCCTCCGTGCCCGTCACTGTCACCGGGCTTTCCGATGCCACGTCCGTCACCGTCGGTGAATCCCATTCCTGCGCCATTCGCGGGACGGGGCAGGTCGTCTGCTGGGGGCTGGGCAGAAATGGCCAGCTCGGCACCAGCACCGCAACCAGTTCGCCCGTGCCGATCGCCATCCCGGGCCTCGCCAACGCTGTGTCCCTGGCGGCCGGTCGTGATCATACCTGTGCGGTTCGCGGAACCGGCGCGGTCGTCTGCTGGGGCTACGATCTCCACGGCCAGCTCGGCGACGGATCGCCCTGGATCTCCAGCGTACCCGTCGCCGTCCTGGGTCTTGGCAGTATCGCCTGCACAACTGGACCCGAGTGTGCCTCTGGCTTTTGCGTGGACGGTGCCTGCTGCGCGACGGCGTGCGGCGGCAACAACCCGGGCGACTGCCAGGCGTGCTCCATGGCTGCCGGGGGAACGGCCGACGGAACCTGTACGCCGCTTGCCGCGGCGACGGCGTGCGCCGACGACGGGAACGTCTGCACGCTGGACCGTTGTGACGGAACCAACGTCACCTGCCAGCATCCGGCCGGCAACGCCGGCAGCCAGTGCCGTCCGGCGATCCCTTCCGGATGCGATGTCTCCGAGTCTTGCGACGGCACATCGACGACCTGCCCAGCCGATCATTTCGTTCCGGCCGGGACGACCTGCGCCGCGGCGACCAACATGTGCCAGACCGACGGCGTCTGCGGCGGCAGCGCCACCTGTCCCGGACCCACCGTTATTCCAGGCTGCTCCTTCGCCACGGTGCCGGGCTGCAGCGGGTCCTGTGCCCCCATCGATCTCAACGGGGGCACCGGCGTCGAGGGCGGGATCACCGTGGAGTTTCAAGGGGGGGTCACGGCCGGACAGATCTCCGTGGTGCCCTGCTCCGCCGGATCCATGCCGCCCACCGGGTTCAAGATTGTGGTGGGGGCGGCGGGACAGCTCTGCTGGAACATCGACGTCAGCGCCGGCGTCACCTTCACCACGCCGCCCCCGATCGTCGTCTGCGTCCATTACCCGGAGGCGATTGCAGCGAACGAAAGCAGCTTCCAGATGGTGCACGACGATGGCACCGGCTATGCGCTGGTCACCGCGTCGGTGGACACGGCCAGCAACATCATCTGCGGCACCGCCAGCTCGCTGTCGCCGTTCGCCATCGTCGAACCGCTGGATGCGACGCCGCCCGTGTTCAGGAACGTCCCGGGGCCAATCACCGCCTTCGCCACCGCCACGACCGGCGCGCGGGTGACCTACCCCTTGCCCAGGGCCACCGATGCCATCGACGGCGACCGTCCCGTCACCTGCTCGCGCGCATCGGGCGCGACATTCCCCGTCGGCAAGACGATCGTCACCTGCACGGCCGCCGACAGGAGCGGCAACGTCAGCACGGCAACGTTCACGGTCTGGGTCCAGTATCAGGCGCCCACCGACGGGACGTTCTTTCTCCCGCCGATTCGCTCAGGCGGCAGCTCGATCTTCACCATCGGCAGAGCCGTCCCGGTCAAGTTCAAGCTGACCGGCGTCAGCGCCGGGATCACCAACCTGGTTGCCAAGCTGGTGGTCACCAAGCTCTCCAATTCGATCCTGGGAACAGTCACGGACGTCGGCGACGAAGACGGAGAGGACACCGACTTCGTCTTCAAATTCCGTCCGGGAAACAAGATCTACGACTACCGCTGGAAAACCACCGGCGGGACACAGGGCACGTATCAACTTCGGGCAGACCTGGGCGACGGGGTGCAACACCAGATCAACATTTCGCTTCGCTCGGCGAAATAGAGCGAGGACGAAAAAAAATGATCAGTGATTTCACAAGACCCCATCCGCGAACTCCGTTGCTGCCGCCGCTGAGGTCGTTCGCTATGCCGATCGTCGCGCTGATCGCGACGCTGCCTGCACCGGCCTGCGTGTCGCCGGACGGCGGCAAAGAACCGATCGCACGACAGCAGTCGTCGCTCGGCTCACAGCCGCTCTCAGGTGCGACGATGGTTTCCGGGAACTATTTTCATAGCTGCGCGCTGTTGAACACCGGAGGAGTTGCCTGTTGGGGCGCGGGAGACGACGGCCAACTGGGGCGCGGCGGCTTTGCTGATTCCTCCGTGCCAGTCGCGGTTGCGGGCCTTTCCGACGCCGTCTCTGTGTCGGCGGGCT
>DATLVT010000738.1:0-12241 GCA_035577105.1 Polyangia bacterium | reverse complement strand
ACACCACGTCGTCCATCATCGTCGCCGGCTGACCGCGCATATGTCCCAGAACGATGAGGACGCCCGCCTCCGCCGCCACCGCCAGGATGTCGGGATCCAGCTTGCCGCCCGATACGTCATTGACCACGTCGGCGCCGGCGGCGATGGCGGCGCGGGCCGTGCCTGCCTTGTACGTGTCGACGGAAATCCTGGCCCGTCCCCCCAGCCGCTGGCGCAGTCCCTCGATCACGGGGACCACGCGGTCGATCTCGCGCGCCTGGCCCACGGGTTGACTGCGGGGACGCGTCGATTCGCCGCCCACGTCGATCCAGTGCGCGCCCTCGTCCACCAGCCGCATGCCGGCGTCGACGGCTTCGCCAGGGCTGGAGAATCGCCCGCCGTCGGAGAACGAATCGGGCGTGACGTTGAGAACGCCGACGATCAGGCAGCGCCCGGAGGTGGCCCACACGGTGCCGTCGGCGACCGGATCGACGGTGGTCAGGACGGATGGCGTGGGCGTGTTCAGAGCGCCTCGTCGTCGGGCGCCACGGAAGCCTCCGCCGGCTGGGCGCGCAGATAGCGCTGCACCAGCAGGTCAAGGAAGCGCTCTGGCGCGATGGCCGCCCGGTTTCGGCTTTCCAGGTAGCGCCGCCGCTCCAGCGCGAAGATGCCGCCGGCGGCCACACCACCGCTGGCCAGCGCGACGATGTCGAAGGCGCCGAACCCCGGCATGATCGCCGCCCCGCCCAGCCCCAGGATCGCGAAGGCCAGCGCCGACCGCACGCCCATGTGGGTCAGGCGCTCGCGCCGCATCTCGGACAGATCGATCTGAAAGGTGACCGAAGTGGCGTGAGACGACGCCTCGCTGACCACCGTCTCCACGCGACTGGCCAGGCCGAACGCATAGCGCTTGGAAAAATCGAGCGAGCGCACCAGCCCGGGCCAGATGCCGCTGGCCCGTTCCCATTCGATGCGATCGCCGTGATGCCGCCGGATGGTCATCAGCTGCTCGCGCAAGAACCGGTCGACGGCCCGGCGCACACCGGAGGCCGGCCCCGGCACCACCCGGCTCACCACGATCAGGCTGGGCCCCAGCGTCCGGGAAATGGCGTCCTGGGGCTCCGCCTCCGTGATGGCCCCGCGCTTCATCTCGGTCAGGGCCTGGGCGATCGCCTCCGGTCCCAGCCCCGCCTCCTCGCCCAGGCGGATCACCTCGCCGACGCTCAAGGTGTCGTCGGGCGCCAGCTCATGGCCGGCGTTTCCCCCGCTGTCTAGTTCGGCGGCGCGACGCAGGACAAAGTCGACCTGCTTGCGCGAAAGCTTTTCTGCGGACACGTCCTTCTGATTATAGCGCCAACTTTGCCGGCGATTCAGGTCCGGCGCGACCGAATGGGAAAACCGAGGCGCAAAATCCATTCATACAGGCGATCCGGTACCAGCGCCCGCAGGCGGCCGGCGGTCAGCGACGTGGGGCCGGTGGGCCAGCGCAGCCTCGGGTTCGGATGGGTGGCCGCCCGGTAGACGACCTTGATGAGGGGGGCCAGCTCCGCGCGTTTCAGCTTGTGCGCCTGGCGCTGGTAATCGGCCACCAGCGTGGCGTAAGGACCGTCCGGCCGGGCACCCCGCGCCGGAACTTCCTTGCTGTGCAGCGCCGTCTTGAACGGCCCCGGTTCGATCAGGGTGACCCGGATGCCGAACGGAATCAGCTCGTAGCGCAGCGATTCGATCATCGCCTCCAGCGCCCATTTCGACACGTGATACGGCCCGGCGATGGGCAGCACCACGCGCCCCGAGATCGATCCGATGGTCACCACGGCGCCGTCGCCCCGCGCGCGCATGCTGGGCAGCACGGCGCGCGTCACCCGGTGGACGCCGATCAGGTTCGTCTCCAGCTGGGCGCGCAGCTCGTCGGGGGCCAGCTCTTCCCACGGTCCGTAGGCATAAAAGCCGGCGTTGTTGATGAGGACGTCCAGGCGCCCGCCGGTCTCGGCCAGGGCGCCGCTGACGGCGGCCGTCACCGAATCGTCGCTGGTCACGTCCAGCGCCGGCACGCTCAGTTGCCAGGAATTGTCCCGCGCCTCGGCCAGCAGATCGCCCGCCGCGCCGGGATTGCGAGCGGTGGCGAACACGCGCCAGCCTTGGCGCGCGAAGAAGACGGCGGTGGCCCGTCCGATACCCGACGCCGCTCCGGTGATCAGCACCGACCGCTGCGCGCTGTTGCTGGCGCTCATCGCTTCACCCCCGCAGCAAGAATCCGACAAGGACCGTGGAAAGAAAGCCCCAGACCGCCGCCGCCGCCACCCACAGCCGCGGCCCGCGCCGAAGAATGCGCGACAGCACGCGCACGCCGATGGCCATGTACGTCGTCGACATCACCAGAAGGCCGGTCATCCACAGCAGGCTCTGCCGGCTGTGGCGATCGGGCGCCCGGGCATAGGCCAGCGCCCCCATCAGGAACACCATCCCCAGGATCACCTTGCCGATGGCGCCCCGCCGGGCCCGCGCCCGCAGCTGCGCCGCACGCACATGTCGCAAGGAAGGTCGACGATCTTCGGGCGGTGCGGGCGCCATGGGCGGTCAGTATGGCATCGCGTAGCCGACCTGCAGCAGGTGCGCGTTGCCCAGGGCCCGGCTGCTCTGGAAATAACGGGCGTACGAGATCTCGAACGTCCCCGCCGCGAACCATCCGAAGAACGGAACGTCGCGCAGGCGAACGGCCTCCCACGAGAGCTTGATCTCCGGCATGTCCGTGGTGACCGGGGCCAGCTTGGGATCGCCGGGGTAATAGCGGGCCGTCGAGGCGTAGCAGTCGGGGTGCGCCATCCAGTCGCACCAGAAATCGGCCGGCGTCTGAAAGTAATGGCGGTACGAAAGGCGAACCTCCAGATCGGTGGTCAGCGTCTGGTAGACACGCCCCTCGACGGTGTGGCTGTCGACCGACCAGCTGTCGCGATAGTAACGATAGTGAAGCTGCAGGCCGGTGCCGGAGCTGGGAAAGTAGTAGGCGATGCGCGGGGCCAGGGCCAGGCGCCAGCGCGTGTCGGGCACCTGTTCATAGCCGAGGTTGGGGACCGATCGATAAAGGTTCGCTTGAAACCCCGACAGGTAACTCAGCTCGGCGCTGCCCTGGACGATGAGGCGCGGGCCGAGAATCTGGCTGTAGGCCAGGCCCCCGAAGTACGAACGAAGGTGACAGGCCAGCTCGCCCCGTGGGGCGCAGGCCGGCGTTCGTCCGCGCGAGATCATCGAATCGAAGCCGACGCCGCCGCTGGCCAGCAGGACGCCGGTGTCGCCCCACACGTGCTGGGCCACGGCGGCGTTGATCGAATGCGACCAGTAGTCGGACTCGGCGCTGTAGTGGTAACCAAGGCTGGCCTGGGTCTGGGCGAACCGCTTGCTCACTTGCAGGCCGACCTCGTTGCGGATCTCGGTGAAGATGTTGTCGCCGTTCAGCGTGCCGGCCGCCACAGACGCCGAGGTGATGGCATCCAGCAGGTAATTGGCCCGCACTTCCCAGCCGTGCGGCAGGTCCTTCGAAATTTCGGCGATCGGCTGCACCACCCGCGTCGACGGCTCGCGGAAATAGACGCCCCGAACGGTGACCAGGTTCTCCGCGCGGGTCAGTCCGGCGCCCAGGACGGAAAGTCCGCTGACGACGACCAGCCCGACGGCAAGCAGCGCGGCCGGCGATCTCAATTACAGCCGCAGCCCCCGCCCGGCTGTCCAAACCCCAGGTCGGAGCCCTCGCGCGAGCCGAACAGGTGCTGGCGGAACCGCTGTTCCAGACGGTCGGCGTCAAAGCGCAGCGCGCGTTTGGACAGATAGGCGCGTTGCCAGGGTTTCACCGGCGGCGGCCGCGTGCAGCCGGAGACCAGGCCCGAAAAGAGGCCGGCCATCACCAGCGCAATCGTCGTCGTCGACGTTGCGCGCGGCCACCATCTGGCGGGAAGCCTGCTCGGCGCGCCGGTGACCATCGACCGACGCTTTTACCGTGCCTTGCCGGTGCCCCGCAAGACGGGCGAAGCTGACATCGAGGCGTTGCTTTCCTCGCCATCGCCCCTGGTCTAAATTCCGGGCCCGAGGAACCTTCGTGGGCGACCGAACCGAGTTAATCCGCAAGCTGGGCTCGTCCAGGTTCAACTACTGGTTTGGCTATGTGGCCAACATCAGCCTTGTGCTCTGGCTGTGCAGCCACGCCTTCGCCGGCGGTCGCAGCTTGCTGAAGCCCGGTCAGTGGTTCATCTGGAGCGCGGTCGGTTTCTTCTCATGGACCCTGTCCGAGTTCCTGCTGCACCGCCATGTCTATCACCTGTGGCCTTCATTCTTGAGCGAGGGCCACACCCTGCACCATCGCTCGCCGCAGGCGCTGATCGGCGTCCCCTGGTATCTGACCGCCATCGCCCTGGTGCTGGTCTTCAAGGGACTGTGCGTGATCACGCGGCCGCACGTCACCGGCGTGGTGATGGGATTCAACTGGCTGGGTTACATCCTTTACTGCATCGCCCACCACGGCAGCCATCACTGGTCGCTCCGCTGGGGCTGGTTCAAGCGAATGAAGCGCCACCACCTCATCCACCACGCCCACCCCGAATACAACTGGGGCTTCACCACGCCGATCTGGGATTACCTCTTCGGCACGCACTATGACCGGCGGCGCCAGCCGATGACCGAACCCAATCCCAGCTCGCACTGACCCCAGGAACGGGAGGTCTGGAACCCTCTCAAGGTTCCAGATACTGAAACGCGTCGGAACGCAGGCGGCTTGGCCGCCGGAGTTCCATCGCGGGAGGTCTGGAACCCTCTCAGGGTTCCAGATACGATGAAAGGGATGGGTTCCCGCATTTCGGACGTCGAAGTGTCCTCCCAGGTGGAGGAGGCGGTGGTGCGGCGGATCGCCGCCGACGACCTGGCCCTGCCCCCCCTGCCGGTGGTGGCGGCCAAGTGTCTGGCGCTGTTGAACGCCCCCAGCTTCTCGCTGGCCGAGGTGGCCCGTCTCATCGAGACCGATCCCATCGTTGCCGCGCAGGTGGTCCGGTTGGCCAACGCAGCCTCGCGCGCGCCGGTGGCGCCCATCCGCTCCATCGCCGAATGCGTGGCGCGCGTGGGCGGGAACGAGCTGCGCGTGTTCCTGCTGGAGACCTCGGCGCGCCGGACGTTCGAGTCGGTCGATCGCGACATCTCGCGCATCTGCCGCGGGCTGTGGGAGCATTCGCTGGCGGTGGCGCTGATGGCCCGCGATCTGTTGCGTCAGGCCAAGGTCGACCGCGCGGACGCCGGGTACCTGGGCGGCCTGCTGCATGACATCGGCAAACCGGTCACCGCCACCATGTTGCTGGAGGCCGAGACCCGCCTGCGCGGCACGCGGACCCAGAACTGGTTTCCGCCCGCCACCTGGAGCGCGCTCATCGCCCGCATTCATCGCAAGGTCGGCGTGGCGCTGGCCGAAAAATGGGGGCTGCCCGACGGCATCGGCCGCAGCATCCGCGATTCGGCCGACTATGATTCCACCGACCCACACTCGGAAGCCAATGCTGTGCGCCTGGCCAACGCGCTGGCCAAACGCGAGGGTGTCTATGTCGGGGCCGTCGACGCCGACGAGATCGATTCGCAGATCTTCGTGGGACGGGCGTTGTTTGCCATCGACGACGAACAGCTGCAGTACCTGACCCGTTATCTGAAAGAGCGCATCCAGGAGCGTCTCGTCTGACGCACCCACCCGGTTGACACACCGGAAACAATTGCCTCGCCTGCTGATCATTCGTCGGCCACAGTTGCGGTAACGGAGCAGCCGCGATATTTCGTAAGCCATGCACATCCTAGTCAACACGGGAGGCGGCGATGCTCCGGGCCTCAATGCTGTCATCCGGGCCGTCACCCTTTCCGCCTTGCGCCGCGGCTGGAAGGTCACCGGCATCAAGCGCGGCTATCACGGTCTGGTGGGCGGCGAGCCCGACGGCCTCATCGATCTGACCCGCGACAAGGTCCGCGGGATTGCCCACCTGGGCGGCACCATCCTGGGAACGGTGAACAAGGGACATCCCTTCGAGTTTCTGGTCACGCGCGACGGAAAGACCGTCACCACCGACATCTCCGACGAGGTCATGCGCCGTTTCAAGGAGGTCGGCGGCGACGCGCTGATCGCCATCGGCGGCGACGGTGCCTTTCGCATCGCCAGCCGCTTTGCCAAGAAGGGGCTGCCCGTGGTGGGCGTCCCCAAGACCATCGACAACGATCTCAGCTGCACGCAGGCGACGTTCGGCTTTGACACCGCCGTCACGGTGGCCACCGAGGCGATCGATCGCCTCCACACCACGGCCGAGTCACACGAACGGATCATGGTCGTCGAGGTGATGGGCCGTTACGCCGGCTGGATCGCCCTGCACGCCGGCGTGGCCGGCAACGCTCACGTCATCCTGATGCCGGAGATTCCGTACGACATCGACAAGGTCGTGGCCCACATCCAGAACCGCTATGCCAGCCGCCGCCGGTACTGCATCGTCGTGGTGGCGGAGGGCGCCAAGCCTCTGCACGGCGACATCAGCACCATCGGCACCGAGCTGGGGCGCGAAGTGCGGCTGGGCGGCCTGGCCGAGAAGATCGGCACCTACCTGGGCGAGCGCACCGGCTTTGAAACCCGATCGCTGGTGCTGGGTCACCTGCAGCGCGGCGGCAGCCCGACCCACCGCGATCGTCTGCTGGCGCTGCGCTTCGGCGCCGCCGCCGTGCGCATGGTCGAGCAAGGCAAGTTCGGCAACATCGTGGCCTATCACCCGCCGCGCATGATGCCGGTCCCCATCGACGAAGCCATCGCCGTGATGAAGGTGGTCCCCCTGGACTCGGACACCGTGATGACGGCGCGCGATCTAGGGATCTGTCTCGGCGACTGAGACCGTCGTCGCGGGCGTGGCGGCGGCGGCGCCCAGGCCCAGCCGCGCCAGCGCCTGCCCGAAATCGGCGGCCGGGGGCACGTGCACGTCGATCGAGTCGTCGCGCCAGGGAAAAGCCACCCGGAAGGCGTGCAGCAGGGTGCGCTCGGTGCCGGCGGCGCCGGGCTGTTCGCGATCGCCCGCCACCGGAAATCCGTCGCCGGCCAGGTGCCGGCGAATCTGACGGAATCGTCCCGTCTCCAGGCGCACCTCCAGCAGCGCGGCGGCGTTGCTGTCGGTCCGCTCGAGCACGCGAACCAGCGTGCGCGCCGGATGGCCGTCCAGAGGACTTTCGATGACGTGCTCGTCCCACGGCGGCGCCGGCGTCACCGCCGCCAGGTACTGGCGCTCCACGCCGTGCACGGCGAACAGGCGATTGAGGTCAGCCTGTGATTCGGGGGTCCGCGCCACCACCAGCGCGCCGCTGACCGGCACGTCCAGGCGATGGGTGATGAGGGCGGGCAGCCCTTGATCGCGCAGCCAGCGCGACACGGTGGCCACATCGCCGGCCCGGGTGGCCTCGACGGCGATGCCGGCCGGCTTGTCGATCACGAAGAAGTCCGGATGGTCGCAGACGATCTGGGGCAGCCTCATCTCGGCGGTGGCGGTGGCCAGTCGATGGCAGACCAGGCGCTGGCCCACGTGCAGCAACCGGGAGGCAATGCGCGTCCGGTGCTCGTCGACAAAGACCGACCCGCCGGCGATCATGCGGCGGGCCTCCATCCGGCTGACCCGCGGGTTCAGGCGGGCGATCGCCCGGTCCAGGCGTTCGCCTGCCAGGCCCTGCGGAATCACGATGTCGACGAGTGGAATGGGCATGTTTCTTCTCGGCCGGCGCATCCTAGCAGGCCGGCGCCGCAACGCCGGCGCCAGCCGCGCGATCGTCCTTCGCCGTCTCGACGATCCGTGCGTTGGCGTACCGCGCCAAGGTGTCCGAATTGGGATACTATGGTTGGCCATAAAGGCGCCGCCGCATCCATGAATAACCAGCCCGAAGAGCCCCTTGTGACGCCCGATCGGTTGATCGGGCACGTGATCGCCGGGAACTTCCGGGTGGAGAAGCTGATCGGCACCGGCGCCATGGGCAACGTCTACAAGTGCGAGCAGCTGTCGCTGAACAAGGCGGTGGCCGTGAAGGTGCTGCACCAGCACCTGATGGACGACGAGAAGCTGGTGCTGCGATTCAAGCGCGAAGCCAAGAGCGCGTCGCTGCTGAATCACCCCAACTCGATCCAGATCATCGATTCGGGCCAGGACCAGTACGGCACGCTGTACATCGCCATGGAGCTGCTGAACGGCCGCGACCTGGCCCAGGTCATCCGCGATGATTTCCCGCTGTCCCTGTCGCGCATCGTGCGGGTGATGTCGCAGGTGCTGTCGGCGCTGGACGAAGCGCACGTTCAGGGCGTCATCCACCGCGATCTGAAACCCAGCAACATCATGCTGATCGAAAAGCGCGGCGAAAAAGACTTCGTCAAGGTCTGCGACTTCGGCATCGCCAAGGCACAAGGCAACGACGCCAAGGAAGATCGCTCGGCGATGCTGACCATCCAGGGGCTGGTGTGCGGCACGCCGGAGTACATGGCCCCCGAGCAAGCGCGCGCCGAACCTCTGGATGGGCGCGCTGACCTCTATTCAGCCGCCGTGATCCTGTACCAGCTGGTCACCGGCGACATCCCGTTTCGCGCCGATTCGCCCATGGGGATCGTCAGCCGGCACCTGTCGGAGTTGCCGGTGTCGCCCAGCGCGCAACGTCCCGATTTGCCCATCCCGCCGGCCATCGACGCCCTCATCCTGCGCGGCATGGAGAAACGGCGCGAGCTGCGTTTTCCCAACGCCCTGGCCTTTCGCGACGAGCTGGAATCGGTGGGCGCCTGGTTGAGCGGCGCCGGTGGCGGCGGGAGCGCGCGGGCAGCCGCCCCCACCGCCCAGATGACCAAGATGACCAACGCGGAGACCGCCGTCGTCCCCACCGTGGCGGGACCACATCGCTTCGGCTCCACCGCCAACTTGAGCCCGCGGAAAAAGAGTCGCCTGACGCTGTGGCTGGTGCTGGCCGGCGCCGGCGCGGCCGCCGCGGTGGCGATCATCGCGGCGCGGCCGCACCTTGTTTCGCGCTCGACGACCGGTGTGGACACGGCCAGCCTGATGGGAACGGCTGCTCCCGCCACGCCCGCGGTGACTGCCCCGGCGCCGCCCGCCGAGCCAGCGACGGTGACCGCCACGCCAGCGCCAGCTCCAGCGGCAGAGCCAGCGCCGGCACCGGCGGCACCAACAGCCGCGCCCGCCCCCTCGCCGGCGGCGGAGCCGGCGCCCGCGGTGCCGAACGCGGCGGCACAAAAGCCGACGCGACGGAAACCGGCGCGCATCAGCGGCCCCGCGGCGGCGGCGACGCCCGCGGGGGCGGGAGCCGCGGAAAAGATCAGCCCGCCGCCCGTCGCCGAACCCAGCGCCCCAGCCGAAGAAAAAACGCCGGCGGTGCGCGGTCCGCGTGAGGTGCTGGCGGAAGGTGAAAAACTTCTCAGCCAGGGGGAAGTCGGAGATGCTTGCGCGCGCGGCGAGGAGGCCAAACGAATGAACCCCAAGCTTGTCTTGTCTTACAGATTCCTGGGCAAATGTTACATGCGCGCCGGCAACGCCAGCCAGGCCAACGAGAATTACCGCAAGTACCTCGAGCTCGCTCCCAACGCATCGGACGCCATGTTCATCAAGAGCATCGTCAAGTGACCGGCGCCCAGCGCAAGGTCATACACAGCTTCGCCGCCCGCCGCGCCGTCTTCGCCGTCCTGGTTGCCGCCGCCGTTCTGGGCGCGGCGGGCTGTCGCGTCGACGCCGACGAGTTTCAAAGCCGGGTCTTTCACTGCGACACCGCAGCGCCCGATCCGCTGTGCGGCACCGACAAGGACGGCAATCCCATGCAGTGCTTCGCCGCGCGCCAGATCGGCGGCGCCGATTTCTGCACGCAGAGCTGCGGCGACGTCCCCATGTCCCTGCCCGAGGAGAACGCCGTCTGTGTCCAGGGCAACGCCAAGCTGAAGGCCTGCGATCCCACCGCCGCGGATCCCTGCGGCCGCCGCGAGTTCGGCTGCCTGCGCACCGACGTCCTGTCCGACGAAGGGATCTGCGTGACCGGCTCGCCCTGCCTGCAAGACGACGACTGTCACGATCCGGTGCGCTCGACCTGCGCGGCCACCTTCTTGAAGGATCTTTACACCAAGGCCACCGACCTCAAGGCGGACCATCTTTATTGCCTGCAAAAGGGCTGCAAGAAGAACGCGTCCTCTTGCTCGCCCGGCGAGACCTGCCTGCGCGACGTCATCCCCGAGGCGGCCGACCCGCCCGACATCTGCGTGCCCAACTGCGACTCGCACCTGCGCTGCCCGCCCAATCATTTCTGCTTTCAAAAGATCTCCGGTCCGGCCAACCCCGCCGTGTGTATCCCCGGACTCATGGGCTTCGTCTGCACCAGCGACGTCGATTGTCTGATGGGGACCTGTCTCAGCGACCAGGATCCCACGCCCGAAACCGGCCTCAAGCTGTGCACCACCACCTGCGCCAGCGACGCCGACTGCGAAAAATTCGACAGCCAGCAGGGACAGTTCACCTGCGTGAAGGGACACTGCGCGACGCCCAATGCCTATCGCGGCGCCAGCTGCGACACCAACGCCGACTGCAGCCGGGACCAGGGAACGTCCTGCGTGCGCTTTCCGCCCGCGGACTTTTCCCAGCAAGGCACCTGCCTGCGCGCCTGCGCCCCCGACGGTTCGTGCGCGGCGCGCGCCGGCATCGGCCAAACCTGCTTGCCGCTGGTGGGCCAGGATCGGACCACGTCTCTCGCCTGCTTCCCCGGTTTTTTCGGGTTCCCCTGCTTTGCTGACAGCGCCTGCGTGGGCGGCATGACCTGCCGGGGCGCCGACCTCACCGGCGCGACGCCCAAGCCCGGCGTCTGCACCACGCTGTGCGCCAGCGACGCCGACTGTGGCGCCAGCCGGTTCATCGGCGCACAGGCCTACTGCGCCCTGCCCGTCGCCCCCATCTGCCTGCCGCTGGAGAACGACGGCGACGACTGCGTGGACAAGAAACAGTGCGCGTCCAGAGTCTGCACCGCCGGCAAGTGTGGCAGCGGAAAGGGAACGGCCCAATGAATCGCAAAGGCAAGCGCATCGGCCGGACGCTGCTCGGGTTCGTTGCGGCGGCGGTCCTGCTGGCCTCGCGACCGGTCGTCGCGGCGGACAAGCTGGCGGTGATGGTCCTGGCCACGGTGGAGAAGGACGCCGAGCTGGCCGACAACCTGACCGAGGTGATCATCGCCCGCGTCGCCCAGCGCGGCGGCACCGAGATCGCCGGCAAGGAAGAGTTCCGCGCCCGCCTGGGCGTGGAGAACGAGCGCAAGGCGCAGGCCTGCCTGGACGACATCGCCTGCCTGGGCCGGGCCGCGGTGTCGCTGGGCGTGCGCCGCATCGTCGCCGGCAGCATCGGCCGGCGCGGAAAGCAGTTCCTGTTCAACCTCAACCTCGACAACGTCGAGAGCGGCCGCGTGGAGAATCGGGTCTTCCGCCTGGTCGAGGGCGGCATCGAGGATCTGATCCACGCCGTTCAAGAAGGCACCGACGAGCTCTTTCGCGCCCGGGTGGAACCGGGACACATCCAGGTGGCGTCGGCGCCGGAGGGCGCGCGCGTCTCCATCGACAACGCTTATCTGGGCGTCACGCCGCTGATCTCGGGGACGCTGCTGGCCGGAAAGCACAACGTGCGCGTCGAGGCGGACAATCGGTTCCCCTGGACATCAAAGGTCGAGGTGTTGCCGGGACAGGAGCTGCAGATCAAGTTGACGCCCGACAACCTGCCCCAGCGCAAGCAGTGGCCGGCCTACGGCGCCTACGGCGGCCTGGCGGCCGCCGCGGTTGGCTTCGCCGCCGGTGGATTCCTGGGCGTCCTGTCCCAGCTGCAACCGAACGGCAGCACCCGGTTCGATGCGCAACAGGACTATGACCAGAAACGCCGCTTCGCCCTGGCCGCCAACATCTCCTTCGGCGCCGGCGCGGTGCTGACCGTCGTGTCGTCGTACTTCTTCATCCGCTATCGCGACGACATCTTCGGCCGCACCGAACGCTACGACGAGACGCCCTGAGGGCGCCTTTCGACCGTCAGGGCTGCGGTGGCGGGCCGATGTACATGACCGTCATCGTTCCGACGGCGGTGTTGCCCGACGAGATGACCACCGACGCTGTTCCCTCGCCGATCTGATTGGTCTCGCCCGTACCTTCGAAGGCCTTCAGCTTGAAGTTCAGCGTCCCCGAATCGCTGAAGGTCGAGTATTCGAAGGTCCCCACGTC
>DATLVT010000737.1:0-5757 GCA_035577105.1 Polyangia bacterium | reverse complement strand
CCAGCGCGGCTTTCCGTTGTAGCAAGTCGGCCACCGTCACCTTCCAGGGCGTGCCGTCGCTGCGTCGATATTCGATGCCGCGTTCGCCGATGCGCTGGCGATGCAGCTTCTCGATCTCGGCGCGGACGGCCTCCGGTTTCTTCCCGCCCAGAACGAAGAGCTCCGGATGGCGGACGATCCGCTCGGGTAGACCGGCCAGCACGTTCATGGCGATGATGAGGCGCATGTCCCGCGACGGCGTGGCGTAATCTTCCCAGGGGCCGGTGGTCTCGAAGATCTTCGCCCCCTCGGGCATGGGGACGACCGGGTTCTTGTTCTCGCGCATGAATTTTTCGCCGTTGTCGACCGAGCCGACGCGCACCTGCATCTGCTCGACCAGTGCGTCCAGCGTTTCGTTGTAAGCGGTGGCGGCGTCCAGGCCGCGCGGATTGATGATGCCGCCCATGCGCGCGTAAAATGCGTCGGCGGACATCTCGCCTTGCTCGGCGGAGAAGCGCGGAGCGCCCGACGACGCCGCCGGATCGGACAGGCCGGCGTTGGGGGTGGTCTCCAGCCCGCCGCCGGCGGCGCGCACGACGGGGCGGAAGGCCTTGAACCCGGGGCCGGCGCTCCGGGTCTCGTTGGTGAAGAGGAACGTCCCCTCCCAGAACCGCTTGCGGCCGATCGACGTGTCCGGCTGCCCGTCGACGGCCAGCAGAAGACCACCGTGCTGGGCCGTCTGGTCGACCCACTTGGAGATCACCATGACGTGGCCATAGGGATCGGCGTAGATCACCCCGGGGCGCAGCGTGGCGCGGTCCAGCTTGACCGGATAATAGTCGGTCTCGTCGTCGGTGAGGGCGGTGCGCGCGCTGCCCGACTGCACGCGGTTCATCACCCTGCGGAAATAGGCCTTCACGGACGACAGGACGTCGCGGCCGGCGGCGGGCTGCTCGTTCGACTGAAACTCCTGACAGCGCGGCGGCCGTGCGTCGGTGCCGCGGTCGCAGTCGCGCGAGCCAAAGGGCAGACCCAGCTTCCACGAGAAATAGGCGCGCAGGTAATACGGCAGGTCGGCGCAATCGGGCGTGGCCGGGATGGCGCTCTTGTTGGCGGGATCGTCTTCACGCAGACCGAGATAGCCGTACAAGAAGTTGCGGCCTGGTTCGCGCAGCACCTGGTGCAAAGGCCGATAGTCGATGGACTTGTCGGGGGGCGCGTCGAAGAGCTGTTCGATCCAGGCCGAGTACAGGTTTTCGGTGCTGCGGTCCCAGCGCCGCTGCCCCGCCCAGACCGGACGCTGAGTGGAAGCGGACCCGGACGCGGCCGCGGCGGTGCTGGCGCCAGCGACAGCGCCAGCGCCAGTGGCGCCGCCCACGTTGATGGTCTGACAGGAGACGGAGCGGCCGTCGACGCTCCACGCGATCTGATAGGTGCCGGCGGCGGCGGTTTCGATGTCGGTGGCCAGGCTGAAGGGCGGCCCGCCGCGCTTGATCGCCGTGGCCGTCGGATGGCTGCCGTCGGGGGCGGTCACCATGAGGTCGCCGTCACGCACGGTCTCGGAGACGGCCAGGATGCGCAGAGGGGCGCCGACCACCGGCTTTTGCGGCGACCACCAGACGTTGGCGGCGTCCTTTGCCACACAGGCGGCGCTGGCCGCAGCTTGGCTGCTGCCGCCGGAGGGTTTCTCCTTGCCGCTGCCCTTCTTGTCGCGGGCATGGGTCGCGCCCGCGAAAAGAACCGCGAGGGCGCCCATCGCCAGGGGGGAGACGCGCCGCATCTGGAAAGCAGCATAGCCGAAGAGCGAGCGGCGACGGGCGAAAGATCGGCTTTACGACGCGGTCGGTGCAGGCGCGCCGACGGAAACCGCCAACGTGACGCGGGCGCCGCCTTCCGGTCTATTTGCCACGCGCAATGTGCCTCTGTGCGCATCGGCGATGCGCCGCACCAGCACCAGGCCCAGCCCCAGTGAGCCCACCGGACGTTCGCTGGCCGTCGGGCTGGCGGGCGCCGCCCCCCCGGGAAACCCGGGGCCGCGATCCTCGACGTCGAAGAGAACCAGGCCCGGTTCGGCGCGCACCCGCAGGCGATCCAGGCCCCGCCCGTGCTTTCGCGCGTTGTCGATCAGGTTGGCCAGGGCCCGGGCCATCAGCGTCGGGTCGCCCGAAAAAGCCAGGTCAGCGACGTCCGATGCTTCAATCGACAGCGCGTCGGCGGCGATGCTGGCACGCTCGAGGGCGCGGCGGGCGACGTCGGCGCCGTCGAGGGGCCGGACGGCCAGCGCGGCGAAGTCGAGGCGGGCGCTGGCCAGCAGCTCGCCCACCAGGGCGTCGATCTCCATCACCTCCCGTTCCAGCTCGTCCAGCGTGCGGGCGTCATTGGCGCTGGTGCGGGCCAGCTCCAGCAGGACGCGGATGCGCGCCAGCGGCGTGCGGATCTCGTGTGATACGCCGGCCAGCAGCTCGCGCTGGTCGGCGATCTGGCGTTCGATTCGTTCGGCCATGTCGTTGATGGCGCCGGCCAGCACGGAGATCTCGCCGATGCGCCAGGCGGGGACGCGCGCCCGCGCCTGCAACCTGCCGGCGCCGATCTCCTGGGCCACGCGAACCAGCTCGTACAGAGGCTGGGCGATGTGGCGGGCGATCCGTCCCGACATCGACCACAGCACCACCCCCACCACCATCACCGTGACCAGCGCGCGGTGCGAGCCGCCGCCCTGCATGCGGTGAGACAGCACCGACACCGCCAGCGCGGTCATGAAGATGGTCGCGCCGAACCACATGAACAGCCGGCGGTGCAGGTGGGCGCCGAAGTAATGGCGCAGGCGCTGCCGCCGGCGCTGGTGCGGACCGTCGTCGTGCAACGGCAGGTGAACGCGATGATCATGGTGATCGTGTTGATCACGAAGATCGTGGTGACGACGGTGGTGATGGTGACGCATCGTCAGTCCGTTCCTCCGGCGTCGCCGGCCCCTTTGCCCCCTGCCCCGCTGTCCCTGGTCAGCACGTAACCGACCCCGCGCACGGTCTTGATGATCCGGGGCGAGCGCGGATCGTCGCCCAGCTTTCGGCGCAGGTGCGAGACGTGAACGTCGACGGTGCGATCGCTGACGCTGACGTCCTGACGACCGGCCTGGGACAGCAGCGTGTCGCGCGGAACCACCCGCCCCGGCCGGCGGGCCAGCGCCACCAGGATGTCGAACTCGACGCCGGTCAGCTCGACCATCTGACCGGACACGCGCACCTCGCGGGAGGCAACCTCGACGGCGATGTCACCGATGGTCAGCACACTCTGGGTCGCCTCGGGCGCCGAGCGCCGCAGCACCGCCCGCAGCCGGGCCAGCAGCTCGCGCGGCGAGAAAGGCTTCGGCACATAGTCATCCGCGCCGATCTCCAGGCCGACCACGCGATCGGTCTCGTCTCCCTTGGCGGTGAGCATGATGATGGGGATCTGGCTCCTGGCGCGGATGCGCCGGCACACCTCGATGCCATCCATCCCCGGCATCATCACGTCCAGCAGCACGGCGTCGAACACGCCGCCCTCCAGCGCGGCCAGCCCCTGGCGTCCGTCGGCGGCGTGCACCAGCGTCACGCCGTTCGGACCCAGGTAGCTGGCCAGCAGTTCATAGAGGCGACTGTCGTCGTCGATGCAGAGGACGCGCAGGGACAAGACGGTGGACTTTACCAGCTCCATCCCCGTCGATAGAAACCGCGCCCCCACCCGCCCCCGAAGAAGGCCCGGGGGCCCGATTCGATCATGTCGGCCAGGCGGGCCCGCTGCTTTTCGTCCAGCGCGTCGTGGATCTTCGCCGTGGTGCCCACGAAGGCCTTGCGCAGTTCCTCCAGGGCGCGGTCGTGGCGGGCGTAAAGCTCGCCGAAGAGGACCTCGTCGTAGACCGGCTTGCGAAAGGCGGCGGCGACGTCGCGCCGCGAGGCCCCCGCCTCGCCCCGCAGCTTGCCGCCCGCCTGGCGCAGCTCATCGAAGGCGGCGAAGACGGCGCGCTCCTGGGCGGGCGTCATCTCCAGCGGGTCAAGCGCCCGACGCAGGAAGGTCCGCCCACCAAACCCGCCCCCCGACCCGGGACCGAAGTCGTCACGGTCATAGCCGCCGCCCTCCTCGAATTCGCCGCCGCCGAATCCGCCCCCGCCGTGCCAGCTGTGGTGAAAGCGGCCGTGCCCGTGGTGCGGAAAACGATGGCGCCAAAAACCGCCGCCACCGCCGCAGCCGCCGCCCAGGTACCCGTACCGGCGGGCGTGTGCCCACCTGACGATCCCGATAATCCCCAGCGTTCCCAGCAGACATCCAATCATGACGATCATCCTTTCGTTCGAAGAGCATCCATTCGCTCCGAGAAGAAGGATGACCACCGCCTGTTAAGAACAGGGACGGCGCCGTGTGAAGAAGAGTTAAGGCGCGGGCGACTGCTTCAGGACTTCAAGATCTCAAGCAGTTCGACGTCGAAGATCAGCGTGGCGCCGCCCGGGATGGTGGGCGGGTGACCGCTGTCGCCGTAGGCCAGGTCAGACGGGCAGGTCAGCTTGGCCTTCTCGCCGACCTTCATCCGCTGCACGCCTTCCGTCCAGCACTTGATCACGCCGTTGAGAGGGAACGTGGCCGGCTCCTTGCGCTTGACCGAGCTGTCGAACTCGGTGCCGTCGGGCAGCGTGCCGACATAGTGGACCTTGACCTTGTCGCTGGCCGCCGGGTTGGGACCGGTGCCCGGCTTGATGGTGCGGAAGACCATGCCCGAGGGCGTCTTGATGGCGCCGCTCTCCTTCTCGGCGGCCTCCAGCGTCTGCTTGGCGCGGCCTTTTTCGGCCACGGTGGACGCTTCCTGGCGGGCGCGCGCCATTCCGTCGACCTTGGGCCCGTAAGCCTCCAGCTCGACGGCGGGTTTGTTCTTCAGGACCTGATCGCTCATGCCCGCCTTGACCTGCTCCAGCTCGTCCTTGGAGAGATTGAAGACGCCGATGTTGCGGCCGAGCATGAGGCCCAGCGCGTACAGGGTCTTCTGATCCTCGGTCTTGGGGGCGCCCCCGGCGCCGGAGGAGCCCTTGAGCTTGTCGCATCCGACCAAGGACGCGGTGGTCGCCGCCAGAATCAGGCACGCGAGCTGTCTCGTCAGCTGTCGTTTCATGGCCCCTGGTAACACGGGAAGGGCGCGCTGGCCAGCGAACAAATGCGCCACGATTGACACCGTGCCGCCATTTCGCGCTATGACGGAGGCCATGCCGCTGATCCAGATTTTCACCTCGGCGCCCGAACCGGCCGCGCCGGGCAAAGATGCCCTCCTGGCGGATCTGTCCCGCCTGCTGTCGCAAGCGTTTCAGAAACCGGAGCGCTGGTCGATGACCTGCTTTGTTCCCAGCCTCAGCATGACGCTGGGGGGAGAATCCACGCCCTGCTGCTTCGTGGCCATCCGCAACGTCGGCACCATGACGCCTGAACAGACAGCCAACCTCAGCAGCGAGATCTGCCAGCGCGTCTCGGCGGCGCTGGCCGTGCCGCCCGCGCGCATCTACATCGAGTTCGGCGACGTCGCGGACTATCTGTGGGGATGGAACGGCCAGACCTTCGCCTAGGGTTGTGGCGCGCTCCTCCGGGACCTGCACGCCCTGCCACCCCACCTGCGCTTCGCGCGCCCTCGTCTGGCCGGCGCCTGCTAGCCTAGGGAGATGAGCTCACTGGTCACGCGCGCGGCGCTGCTGCTGGGCCTGTCGATGGTGCTCGGCCTTGGCGTCAATGCGGTGCGACCGAACGGTGTGGCGCTGCGATCGT
>DATLVT010000736.1:0-6862 GCA_035577105.1 Polyangia bacterium | reverse complement strand
CGAAGGGCCGGTCTGGTCGGACCGAGACCAGTGCCTCTACTTTGTCGACATCATCTCGTGTCGGGTGCAGGCCTATTGGCCGCGGACGCAGGCGTACAGATACTGGCAGTTCGATCAGTTCACCGGATCGCTGGCGGAGTGCCGGAGCGGCGGGTTGATCGTGACTTTGCGGGATCGCATCGTGCGGTTCGATCCGGCGCGCGCGGTCTCGTCGCAGGCGCCCTGGCTGGAGGAGATCGCCGTGCTGGAGGCTGACCGCCCGGCCAATCGCCTGAACGACGGCAAGACCGATGCGCTGGGGCGTTTCTGGGTCGGTTCCATGCAGCACGACGAGAAGGCCAGGAATGGCCGACTGTGGTGCGTGACCGCAGATGGTCGGGCGCGGGCCTTTCGTGACAACATCGGCGTCAGCAACTCGATCTCGTTCGATGACCAGCGGAACCGCATGTATTTCGCCGATTCGATGGCGGGACTGATCGAACAGACGACCTGGAATGACGAAAAAGAACCTACCGCCTGGCAGCCATTCGCCCGGGCCGGCGCGGGTGCCCCGGACGGAAGTTGCACGGATGCCAGCGGTTTTCTCTGGAACGCGGAGTGGGGCGGGCATCGGTTGGTCCGCTATGCACCGACGGGCGAGGTCGATCGTGTGATCAAAATGCCCGTCAGCCGCCCGAGTTGTTGTACCTTCGGCGGCGCGGACCATTCCACCCTCTTTGTGACCTCCGCGCAGTACCTGTTGTCGGCGGAAGAACAGCGGCAAGACGCTCAGGCCGGTTCGCTTTACTGCATCGACCTTGAAGATGTACAAGGTCTACCCCCGAACCTTTTCGCCCTCTGAAAGGACAATCATGCTGATGAGAAGAACATTGTGTGTCGTGACCGGCGCGCTGGTGATGAGCACCATCGTTGGATGCCAGAAGGAAACGGCCCCGGCGCCGGCGCCCGCCGCCAAGCCGGAAGAGTCGCCCAAGGCGCCGCCCCCCGCAGCAGAGGAAAATCTGGGCCCGAAGGTTGTCCCCGGCCCCGGTTATCAGCCGGAGTGCTTCGCGCCGTGGAGCGCGGACACGAAGTACATGCAGTGGCCTGCCAAGAAGCCGCCGTTCCGTATCGCGCTGGTCAATGGCTACGTCGGCAACGCCTGGCGCATCCAGATGGTCAAGACCGCCAAGACCTACGCCAAGGATCCGGCAGTGGCCCCCCTCATCAAGGAGTTCAAGGTCGTCTCGACGGGGACGGACATCGCGGCCCAGTTGGGCGCCATCGAAGACTTCATCAACCAGGGCTTTGACGGCATCGTCACCCTGGCGGTCAGCCCCGAAGGTTTTGATCGCGTGATCAAGCTGGCCGACAAGAAGGGCGTCATCATCGTCCCCTTCGACAACGTTCTGGACACCGACAAGGTCATGCAGGTCAACGAGGACCAGCTGTCCATGGGCAAGCAGTGGGGCGAGTTCATCGACAAGATCCTCAAGGGCAAGGGCGACGTCCTCGAGGTGCGTGGTCTGCAGGGCAATTCGACGGAGCGCGACCGCCACGTTGGTTTCCACCAGGTCATGGACGCCCCGGGGAAGAAGTACAAGATCACCGAGGTGGTCGGCAGCTGGGATGACGGCAAGGCGCAGAAGGCGGTCGCCGACGCGCTGGCCGTTCACCACAAGTTCGACGCCATGATGGTGCAGGGCGGTTCGACGGGCGCCATCCGCGCCCTCATCGACGCCAAGCACAAGCCGATCCCGGTGGCCACCGAGGCCGAGAACGGCGCGCGCAAGCTGATCGCCAAGTATCACGACAAGGGGATGAAGGGCCTGTCGTTGGGCCAGTCGCCTGGTCTGGCCGCCATCGCCATGAAGGCGACCATCGAGGGCCTGCAGGGGCGGGTGCTGCCGCAGAAGATCTCCGTGCCGATCCCGGCGGCGGACCACACCACGCTCAAGGACGGCGAGAACTATTACTCCAAGCTGTCTGACAACTTCTTCACGCCCAACGAGTTCCCGCCTTGCGGCGTGAACATCTCGGGCGTCAAGATCATGAACGAGTCCGAGACCGATATTAAGTAAGGCGAGGACAGCGGGGAGGCCGGGAAGGTCCGGCCCTGCCGCGGCCTCTTGAATTTATCGGCGCCGCCGTCCTGAGATCTATTAGGATGGCGGCGTTTCTGCGTATGACTGAAAACGCTCCTTTTCTGCAGCTTCGAAACGTCTCCAAGAATTATGGAGGCGTGCGCGCGCTTGACCGGGTGACGTTCGCCTGCGATCGGGGGACCATTCACGCCATCCTGGGTGAGAACGGGGCCGGGAAGAGCACCCTCATCAAGATCATCTCCGGGGTGGTCCAGCCAACCGAGGGTGAGCTGCTGCTGGAAGGCAAGCCGGTGTCGTTCGGGCATCCCATGGAGGCCAACGCGGCCGGCGTGGTCTGCGTGTTTCAGGAGCTGTCGCTGTTGCCGACGCTGTCGGTGGCCGAGAACATCGGCATCACCATGCCCACGAACATGCTGGGCATGTACAACCGCAAGGCGCAGCTCCGCAAGGCCGAGGAGCTGCTGGCGCGCGTGGGCTGCGAGGACATCAACCCGCGGGCCTGGGTGAACAGCCTGCCCCTGTCGCGGCGTCAGATGGTGGAGATCGCCAAGGCGCTGGGGAAAAGCCCGCGCCTGCTGATCCTCGACGAGGCCACGTCGGCCCTGACCAGCGCGGACGTCGACAAGGTGATGTCCATCCTGGGCAAGCTGCGCGACGACGGGCTGGCGTTGCTGTACATCTCGCACCGCATGCACGAGATCAAAGAGCTGGCCGACGTGATGTCGGTGTTCCGCAACGGCCAGCACATCGAGACGTTCCCCAAGAACCGCCACACCGACGACGAGATCGTCCAGTTGATGATCGGGCGAGACCTGGGCCAGGTGTTCCCGCCCAAGCCGGTTCGCCCGCTCGACGCACCGGGGACCCCCGGCAAGCTGGAGGTCAAGAACCTCTCCTGGCAGAACCAGCTGACCGATATCTCGTTTCGGCTGGGCAAGGGCGAGATCCTGGGGCTGGGCGGTCTGGACGGGCAGGGGCAGAAAGAGCTGCTGCTGGGGCTGTTCGGCGTGCTGAAGGACGTCACCGGCGAGGTGAAGGTCGACGGAAAGCCGACCAAGATCGGCTCGCCCCACAAGGCCAAGAACGCCGCCCACCGCATCGCCCTGGTGCCCGAGGATCGCAAGACGGAAGGGCTGATGCTGCCCATGGGCGTTGGCACCAACATCACCATCGCCTCGCTGGACAAGCTGCGCAAAGGCCTGGGCCTGGATTCGGAGAAAGAAGCGAAGGCCATCGACGAGATGGTGAAGCGCCTCAAGATCAAGGTGGCGAACGTCGCGAACCCGGTGTCGTCGCTGTCGGGAGGCAACCAGCAGAAGGTGGTGCTGGCCAAATGGTTGATGACCGAGCCGCAGATCCTGATGCTGAACGATCCGACCCGCGGCATCGACGTCGGCACCAAGCAAGAGCTGTACGGCCTGCTGCGCACGCTGGCGGACGCCGGCGTCTCGATCCTGTTTTACAGCACCGACTATGACGAGCTGATCGGCTGCTGCGATCGCGTGCTGATCCTGTACCAGGGCCGCATCGCGCGCGAGCTGGTGGGCGACGAGATAACGGAAACCAACATCGTGGCCAGCGCGCTGAACATCAACACCGGCCAAGGCCACGCCAGCGCCGGCCACGCGGCGCCGGCCGCGCAAGCACCGAGGGCACCGTGAGAGACTGGAAGCTTCGTCTCAGCCAGAACCAGGGGCTGCTGCTGGCCATCGGGCTGTTCCTGGTCTTCTACTGCCTTTACTCCAGCATGCACCCGCGCGGGTTCACGGCGCCGCTGTTCGGGCAGAACGCCAACGAATCGTTCGTGCTGGCGACGGCGGCCATGGCCCAGACGGTCCCCATCATCACCGGCGGCCTGGATCTGTCGGTGGGCGCGGTGGTCACCATCGTCGATTGCCTGGCCTCGCACCTTCTGCACGGCACCGGCGGGCAGATCGCCCTGGGGATCATCGTCTGCCTGCTGGCCGGCGCGCTGTGCGGGTTCGCCAACGGCTGCCTGGTGGTGTACGGGCGCCTGCAGCCGATCATCGCCACGCTGGCCTCGGGGACCATCTATCTGGGCATCGCCCTGTTCCTGCGGCCGACGCCGGGCGGCACCGTCGACGGCGATCTGGCGTTTGCCATGACCTTTGACGTGAACGAGTTCCTGTCCTTCCTGCACATCCCGGCCAAGAGCGCCCTCGGCTGGTTCGGAAAGATCCCGACGCCGTTGATCCTCATCGCGCTGCTGGCGCTGGTCTGGGTTTACTACCGCCGCACGCGCTATGGCCTGGGCACGTACGCCATCGGCGCGTCGCCCGAGGCGGCGTACATGTCCGGCGTGCACCTCAAGCGGGTCAAGCTGGGCGCCTACACGCTGGCCGGGTTCTTCGCCGGCGCGGGCGGGCTTTATCTGGCCATGCAGACCGGCGCCGGCAACGCGGACATCCCGCAGGCCGGGGCGTACACGCTGAACTCGATCGCCGGCGTGGTGATCGGGGGGACGTCGCTGTACGGCGGGATGGGCGGCGCGGTGGGGTCGATCTTCGGCGCGATGGTGCTGCGGTCGGTGGCCTTCAATTTTCGCGTCTTCGACGAGCGGTCGGCCCTGGGGTTCCTGGCCAACCCGCTGTATCAACCGCTGTTCGAAGGTCTGATCTTGCTGACGGCGGTCTGTGCCGGGGCCTTCTGGGTGTTTCGTCTGAAGAACCGCCTGCACATCTACCGGTGAGCTCACCTTGATGAACGTCGTTGCTCTGAAGACTCGCCTGGCCTCCACCGAACGCTCGACGTGGTACACGCTGGCCTCGATCGGCCTCATCTTGATCGTCGGCTCGATCTTCACGCTGGTGACGCAGGGGTCGCTCAGCTTCCTGAACCCCTTCTATATCCTGCAGCAGATGCAGATCGCGTCGTTCCTGGGCATCGCCGCCACGGGGATGATGGTGGTGATCTTGCTGGGGCACATCGACCTGTCCTTGCCGTGGGTGATCGCTACCAGCGCCATGCTGTCGGTGGCGGTGGGCGGCTGGTCAGCGCTGTTCCTGGGGCTGTTGATCGGGGCGCTGGCCGGGCTGGTCAACGGCCTGGGCGTGGCGTTCCTGCGCGTGCCGTCGATGATCTTCACGCTGGGGATGAACACGGTCCTGCAGGGGCTGATGGTGGTGTTCACCGGGGGATTCGCCCCGCGCAGCGAAGCGCCGGAGTGGATGGAGGTGCTGGCCATCGGCAAGACGCTGGCCATCCCCAATTCGGTGTTCGTCTGGATCGTGGTGGGCGCCATGGCGGTCTTCCTGCTGACGCGCACGCCGCTGGGGCGGTTCATCTACGCCGTGGGCAACCGCGAGCAGGCGGTCTTCCTGTCGGGGGTCCGCACGCCCTGGGTGCTGGTGGCCGGGTTCGTGGTGTCGGGGATCTGCTCGGCCATCTGCGGGATGTTGCTGGCCGGGTTCTCGCACAAGGCCTATCAGGCCATGGGCGACGGCTACATGATGTCGGCGGTGGCGGCGGTGGTCATCGGCGGGACGAACATCATGGGCGGGCGGGGGACGTACCTGGGCACGGTGCTGGGCACGATCCTGATCGTTCTTTTGCAAAGCGTTCTGTCGGTGATGCAGATGCCCGATGCCGGCCGGCAGATCATCTATGGTGGGATCATCATCGCCATGTTGCTGGTGTACGGCCGCCAGGCCCAGCACTAGGAGGCAGCGAAGGAGGCCTTTATGAACAGAACCAGCCTCGCGCACGAGATCAAGCCGACCGTGGTGCCGGTGGAATGCGTGCTGTCCGCCAAGGCGCAGATCGGCGAGGGACCGCTGTGGTCGGCCCGCGAGCAGCGCCTGTACTGGGTCGACATCGTCGGCCAGCAGCTGAACGTCTTTGACCCGGCCGACGGATCGAACCGGGTGTTTTCCATGCCCGAGCTGATCACGTCGGTGTCGACCCGGCAAAATGGTGGGCTGATCCTCACCCTTCGCGGCAGCATCGCGTTCTTTGATCCGACCAGCGGCAAGCTGACCAAGGTGGCCGAGCCGGAGCCCGACAAGCCAGGCAATCGTTTCAACGACGCCAAGTGCGATCGTCAAGGGCGGCTGTGGGCGGGGACCATGGGCGACGTGGACTGGGATTCGCCCATCGGAAACCTGTATCGCTTCGGCGCCGACGGGAAGGCCGTGCGCATGGAGGAGGGGATCTGCTGCTCGAACGGACTTGGCTGGAGCCCCGACAGCAAGACCATGTACTTCACCGAGAGCTTCCGGCACCGCATCTTCGCCTACGATTTCGACGCGGCCACCGGTGACATCGCAAACCGGCGCATCTTTCTGTCGCTGGAGCCGCACGAGAGCGCCTTCCCCGACGGGATGACGGTCGACGCCGAGGGATTCGTTTGGTGCGCGCAGCCGATGTTCGGGCGCCTGGCCCGTTATGATCCCAAGGGCGTCCTGGAACGCATCATCGAGCTGCCGGTGTCGCGCGGCACGGGCGTCATGTTCGGCGGACCCAACCTGGACGTCCTTTACGTGACGACCATGCGGGTGACACTGAGCGACGCGCAGCTGGCCGAGGAGCCGCTGGCGGGGAGCCTGCTGGCGTTGCGTCCGGGGGTGAAGGGAATCGCAGAGACGCCGTTCGCGGGGTGACTGACTGCCTCAGATCGCTGGGTTTTGTTGCGTCCGCCTCCTCCGCGTGGGCGGGTCCTGTCGCTGCGTGACCGCTTCCCCGGCGGGCCGTTTCGCCGGGGCCGCGTTCGAGATTCTAGAGATCGCGACCCGTGTAACAGAAGCGCAGAGGGACAACGG
>DATLVT010000735.1:0-2706 GCA_035577105.1 Polyangia bacterium | reverse complement strand
CCGACGACCGAAGTCGAACAGTGGACCCAGGCCCGCCTCCCCGACGGCTCACCGACGTTTCCGTAGATCACCTGGCGCACGTGGGAAGGGTCTTGCGGCGTCCGCCTCCTCCGCGTGGACGGGTCCTGTCGCTGCGGGGTCCTCCCCATCGACTCGTCTTGCTGGGGCTGCGTTCGAGATTCTAGAGATCGCGACCCGTGTATCAGAAGCGCAGAGGGACATGGCCCCAGCAAGCCAAGCCGCTGGGGTCCCCCCCTTCCGCGCCACTCGTCCACGCTACGTCGGCTCGCTCGGGGCAAACGGTGGAGACTATCGGAGGAAGATGAATCGGCTCCGCCGCGTGAGGCGTCCGTGCCCGACGAGGCTCTATCCCACCCCTCCGCGCCTTCGCCGGAAGAAGTGGAGCGTCCCAGCGACCACGCCAGCTCTTGTCTCAATCCGAGCATTGGGCGGCGCGAGTCAAGCTCATGAACGCTGTTGGTGGGTGCCACGCACCGCCGAAGTAGTAGTCGTAGTTCCGTTCGATGCCCGTCCCCTCGCCCAGATCATTCCACGTCGCGATGGTGGCGATGGTGGCATCCTGCGAGCCGGCCAGGCGATCGGACAGCAGCGCCGTTCCCTTCATGATGCGATCGCCGGGCGTGGCGATCATCCCCGGCTTGTCGCGGCCCACCGTGTCCCATTTCACCATGAAGTGATCCAGGGTGATGCCGTGCATGGTCGAGCGGCTCTTGTTGCCCGAGCGCAGGGTGTCCCAGGTGAACTGGGAGTCGGCGACGTTGGGCATGTTGGGATCGTCAAAGTACGCGGTGTCCACCACCACGAACGGCGCCACGCCAAAGTCCTGCATGAAGAGCGCCTTCAGGCGGGCCACCACGGCGGCCGAGGTGGTGGTCGGCTTCAGGGTGCCCGAGTTGTAGAAGTAGATGAGCGGTCGGCCCTGCACCGTGTACCAGAACATCTTGTCGATGCGCGTGAAGAAGGGCTTCCACTTGGCCGTGTAGATGGCCTGCGCCGCGCCTTCGGTGTCGCTCAGGTCCGGGCGGGTGCGGAAGGCGGCGGGGCTGCTGGGCTGGCCCCAGGCCCACGGGTCGTCGAACAGCCCGATCTTGACGCCGGGTCCCGCCTGGGTCAGCGCCTGCTGCAGGTTGGGGATCAGGTTCAGGTCCGGTCCATAGGTGTTCAGCAGGAAGAACTGCAGACCGGCCCACTGCGCGTCCAGCAGCTGTCGATACCAGTATCCAGAGTTCTTGCCGTTGTAAAAGTTGGCGGCCCCCGCGCCAAAAGCAAACAGCGGGTGCACGGCGGTCATCCCGTGCGCGTGCGTGTTGGCCCAGTCCATCCCGCAATTGACGCCGGTGGGACAGTCGCTGAAGTACATCAGCACGGCTCCCAGATCGCGCGTCGCCTTGCGCGTGCAGGTGGGCAGCAGGGGGATGTCTCCTTGCCAGGGATTCGAATAGGTGAACCGGCAGGCGCGGGCGGCGTCGTTGCAGAACGTTCGCACCACGTCGATCCTGCGGACGGACTCGACGGTTCGCAATTGCTCGGCCCAGCGGGTGACCACGTCGGCGGCGGGTTCGGCGCCGTTCACCTGGCAATAGGCGGCGCGCACAAAGTCTTCCGGTCGGTTGCCCAGGTTCACGTCGATGAGGCCGGCCGCCTTGGCGCACGGCCCGGCGAATTCGGGGCGCAGCTGGAAATTCGGGTTCGCCGTCGGCTCGGGCAGCATCGGATTGGTCCCGCCGGCGCCGCCCGTCGGGGTGCCGCCGTTGCCGCCTGACGGCCCGCCGCCACCGCCGGTCCCCGTCATGCCCTGGCCGGCGCCACCGCCCGATCCCGAGCCCGCCGCGCCGTCCGGGGGAGGCGCCTTGCCCAGTCCTCCCACGTCACAGCCGGTCACCAGCAAGGCGAACAGTGCGATGCGCGTGGCCTGGTGATGCTTCGGTGGCGCGGATCGCATATCGAACCTCCTGTCCCGAGATCGCAATGACGGTCCTTGCGCGTGGTCCAGACGACACAATGTTATCGCGCCGCGGACACAATTTCTTTCTTTATCTGAAACAACGAAACCGTCACAAGGGAAAACAAAGTCAAACATCGAGATTGACTGCTGCCAGCGACTGTCCCAAACGCTCGACACTCAGCGGTAAACTACGTTGGTTGACCACGATTTCCTTTGACGGAAATGGGCCGGACGCACGATGGTAAATGCATGCACTGGTCGACGGGGGCGCGGTCGTGAATCATGGCGACGCTCTCCTTCGCAGGTGACTGGGCGGCACGGGGAAGCATGGATGCGTCGCGGTTCAGCCCTCTGGGCGACGTGGTGTTCGTGGAGAAGACCACCCAGGGCATCGTGGTCGGGGTGGGGGACGAGAAATTTCGCGCCGACGTGTTGCGGCCGGATCTGCTGCGACTGAAGATCTCCCAGGCCGGCCGCTTCGACGACAGCCCCACCTTCGCCGCCAGCTTTCAGGAGCCAAGCGCGCCGCCGTTTCAGGTCAGCGAGACGGCCGAATCGGTCACGCTGGACACCGGGCAGGTGCGCCTGGTGATCACCCGGCAGCCGTTCGCGCTTGACGCTTACCGCAGCGACGGCTCGGTCATCTTCGAAGATCAGCGCGATTCGCTGGGCAACGGCGGCTACCTGCAGCTGAACGATTCGTTCATCGTCAACCGGCGCATCGGCGCCCACGACACGAT
>DATLVT010000734.1:0-9080 GCA_035577105.1 Polyangia bacterium | reverse complement strand
GTGGCCAAGCTGGCCATCTCGGTTCGCCGCAACCGCGAGTAACGCCCGGCGCCGGCGGGTGTTGCTATGCTCGGGGCGTGAACAGCGGCCCGAAACGCCGATCGGGAACCGCGATCGCTGGCGTGACCGCGCTGGTGGTCGCTGTCGTTGTGGCGTCTCCGTCGTCGGCGCCGCCAGCGGTGGTCCAGGCGGCGGCGCCGCCTTCTTTCGTGACCTACGACGTTGTGGTGGCGCCCAAGGGGCCGCCGCCAACCGGATCGATGGTCGACCTGCGCGTCGAGGCCGTCTACCCGCCGGGCACGGCTGACGACCTGACGCTGGATCGGGCGGCGCTGTCCTTCGTTGCCGACGTGACGGTCGCCGACGGCGATACCTGGCGGGCGCTGCCGGCGCACGGGCGGTTCTGGTCGCCGCCCGGGTGTCGGGCTCGCGGTTGCCGCGTTCGTTATCGCTTTCGGTTGACCGACGCCGCCCGCGGCATTGACGACGTCGACACGGCGGCCCTGCGTGCCGGGATCATCATCGCCCCCACCACGACGTGGTTGCTGTCCCCGGCCGGGGACGCCACCGCCGCCGGGACGCCCTTTCGTTTCGTTGTCCATGCTGCCGAGGGATGGGCGTTCGCTTCCGGGCTGCCGCGCACGCCGGCCGGTCATGAAGGGATGCTGTCAGCGCATGATCCGGTGGCGCCGTATTCGGCGTTTGGTCCGCTCACCGCGCATCATCTGGACGCCGGCGGCGGCGCGATCGACGTGGCGGTGGCGCCCGGCGTGGCCACGGCGGCGGTGCTGCCCTGGGTATCGGCCGCCGCGGCCGCCATCGTGGCCTACTATGGCCGCTACCCGGTCCCGCGCCTGCAGCTGGTGGTATTGCCCGCGTCGGCCAGCATGCAGGGCAAGGAGCTGGGCGGCGGTGGCGCGTCGATCTTGCTCGCGCCCGACGACGACCCGGCGCATTCGCGCAACGACTGGGTGGCCACGCACGAGATGGTGCACGTCGCGACGCCCGATCTGTCGCGCCGCTATCTGTGGATGACCGAAGGCCTGGCCACCTACGTCGAGCCGATCGCGCGCGTGCGGGCGGGCCAGCTGGCCGCCGACAGTGTCTGGAGTGACATGGTGCGTGGCATGCCCAAGGGGCTGGCCCACGAGACCGATCGCGGGATGAACGGAACCCGGGACTGGGGACGACTGTACTGGGGCGGGGCGCTGTTCTGGTTGCTGGCCGACGTGGAGATTCGGACCCTGACGGGCAACCGGCAGTCGCTGGAGACGTCATTGCGGGCGGCGCTGGCCGCGGGCGGCAACACGCACGTGTCGTGGCCAGTGGAGCGTTTCCTTGACGAGGGCGACCGGCCGCTGCCGCGCCCGGTGTTGAAGCCGCTGTTTCAAAAGATGGGGGTGCAGGCGATGCCCGTCGATCTGCCGGCGTTGTGGCGCCAGCTGGGTGTGTCGGCGCGCCCGGACGGCGTCGGCGTGACGTTCGACGACGCCGCGCCGCTGGCCAGCGTCAGGCGCGCCATCGCCGGCCCGGCCGTCCGATCGACGCCGTGATCTAAAGACTCAGCCAACCCCGGCGGATGGCCAGCGCCGCGGCGCCGGCGTCGGGATCGGGTTTCACCACCAGCTTGCGTTCGGGGTTCTCGCGCAAGATCAGCGTGGCGTCCTGCAGGATGTCGCGGCGAAAGAAGCTGATCCGGCAGGGGTCGCCCGGCCGGTGATCGGCGATGCGCTTGGCGAATGTGGTGGCGTTGACGCGATCGCCGTCGACGGCGACGACCTCGTCGTTGAACGTCAGGCCGGCCGCCGCCGCCGGCGAGCGGGGGACGACGTTGCGGATCACGGTTCGTTCGGGGAACAGCGTGATCCCCGACCAGGCGCGCAGCCGCTGGTCCTTGAGGCGATCGCGGTTGTCATTGTCGTCTTTTTTGCCGTCTTTTTTGCCGCGCGGTTCTTCCGGCTCCCACTCGGCGCGCGGGCGCGCGACCAGGCCCGCCTTGCGCAGCAGCGCCAGCACGGGCAGCTCGTCGAGGCCATGAATATAGCGGTCGAAGAAGCCATCCATCGGTGCCTCCGCCACCGCGGCCGTCGCGGCGCGCACCGCCGCTTCGTCGATGGGCTGATCACGCGCGCCGAACTTGTCCCACAGGCGGCGAAAGACGTCAGGCAATCCGCGCGCGCCGGCGGTGCGGGCCCGCAACATGAGATCCAGCACCAGGCCAGCCCACAGGCCCTTCTCGTAATAGCTGACCGTGTCGTTGATGTGATTTTCGGCCGGCTTGTACAGCTTGATCCAGGCCTCGAACGACAGCTCGGACAGCGGCGTCACGTTGCGCCCGGGGCGGTTGGCGTACTTGGGAAACTCCTCGGCGATCCATCTCCAGAAGTGCGTCTCGGGCAGGACGCCGGCCCTCTGGATGATGACGTTGGCCAGGTAGTCGGTGAACCCTTCGTGCAGCCAAAGCAGGCGCGTGTAGTTTTCGCGCGTGTAATCAAAGGGACCCAGCACGCGGTCGCGGATGCGCTTGACGTTCCAGACGTGGAAGAATTCGTGGGCCGCCAGATCGGCGAACCGGTGATAGCCGCCTTCGTCGTCGAAGGAGAGGCCGGCGATGTCCATCGTCACCGACGCCTTGTGCTCCAGGCCGCCGGTTTGAACCGGAAGCGCGTGGACGATGAACAGGTAACGGCGAAACGGATAGCCGCCGAAGATGCGGGCCGTGGTGGTGACCACCCGGCGCAGGATGTCGACCAGGCGGCGGCGATCGGCGTTGGTGCGGCCGTACAGGGCCAGTTCGAACGTGGCGCGGCCGGCGCGAAAACGCGTCAGCGAATGCGTTCCGACTTCAAACGGTGAATCGACCAGCTCGTCAAAGTCGGCAGCGCCGAAGGTGAGCCGGCGCCCCGGCAACGACGGCAGCGCCGTGTCGACGCGCCAGCCTCGCCCGGCCGGCGGCGCCACCACCACCTGGCAGGGGCGGGCGACCTCACCGTCGACGTAGAAGAACGCGCTGCTGCCATTCCAGTAGGCGTGGCTGTCGTCGACGAACGACGTGCGCACGCTGGCCTCGAAGGCGAACACCCGGTAGCTGACGCGGAAGGGGCGCCCGCCGCTGGGCACCTCCCAGCGCTGCTTGTCCAGGCGCTGCGCGGGCAGGGCGCGCCCGCGGTCGTCGACGATCGACAGGCCGTACACGTGGCGCACGAAATCGCGGACCAGATAGCTGCCGGGGGCCCAGGCGGGAAAGACGATCTGGGCCGTGGCGCGATCGGGAAGGGCGGGCACCTCCATCTGCACGTGCAGCTCGTGGCTGCCGGGATCGGGAAAGGAGACGCGATAGACGATCGGCGCGACGGAGCGTGTGCGGGAGGGGCGAGGGGGGGCCATGGCGCGTGACTATCTCAAATCGCGGCGTCGTCGTCTCGGCGGCGCGACGGCGCGCCCGGCCGGCGCGGGCCACACCGGTCAGCGGCGCAGGGCGTTCGGGGCGTGCGAGGGGCGGCGGCCGCGGCGGGGAGATGCTTGAACCGGCGTGGGCGGAACGCCGGCCGCCACCCGGTACTGCCGGGGGCGCGGCGACGGGGACAGGGGCGGTTGCTGCGCGGCCAGCCCGTCATAGGCGGCCCGGGAGATCCGCCGCTCGACGCGCGTCAACTGATGCCAGATGGCGGCGTCACGCTCCTGGGCGGCGCCGCTTTCGCTGAGATCGAACCGGGCGGCCACCGTCGACTCCTCCTCGGCCCCCATCACGCCGCCTTGCACCTGACCGGCCAGGCGTTGCACGACGTCGGGCCCGAAGCGATCGTAATAAAGCACGGTGTGCGCCGTCGACAGCGAGCCGGCCCAGGGGTACCGGCGCAGCAGCCAGCCCTCTGACAGACGATCCAGCGCGCGCTCCAGGCGGGCCCGGTCGCCGGGACGCTTCGACGGCGTGGTCTCCTCGTAGAAAAGCGCGGTCCCCAGCTGGTCGCCGTCGACCTGCCAGGTCTCGCGCAGGCCGAAACGCTGTGGATCCTGCGCCACCAGCGCCCCGTGGGTCAGGTCAAAGTCGCCCACGATGAACGCCGCCACCCGATCGCGGTGCTGGTCCAGAAACCGCAGCGTGTCCATCGCTTCAGCGGCGGTCTCCGTCGGAAAACCGGTGAAGCACATCGCCTCGGGCGCGATGCCGGCGCCCGCCAGGTGCTCCATCACCGCGGCCACCACGGCGATGGGCGCCCCCTTGTCGATGAGGCCCAGCACGCGCGGGTTGGCCGATTCGACACCCAGCGCGCAGGCCACGGCGCCGCCCCGGCGCAGGCCGGCGGCCCGTTCGGCGGTCAGATATTTTTCGGGTTTGAGATCGGTGGCCCAGCGCAGGTTCAACCCCGACGTCTCCAGGGCGGCCGCCAGCTTGACCAGCGTCTTGGGCGCCACGGAATCCTGCGAAAAATAGAAGTAACGCGTGCCAAACCGGCGCGACAGAGCGCCCAGCTGTTCGACGGCGCCCTCGATGGAGCGTTCGCGGTAGCTGGCGGTGCCGACCTCGGCCAGCCCGTAGTGACAGAAGGTGCACTTGCCCCAGTAACAGCCGCGCGTGGGATCGTACGGCAGGATCAAGTACGGCGAAAAATAGCGATCCAGCGGCAGCCCGTCGAAGTCGGGCGGCGGCATCTGGCGCATGTCTTCGCTGGCGTGCCCGGGCAGATACTTGGCGCCCAGCAGCGGATCGCGGTGCACCAGGTTGGGGATGCCGGCCAGCGCCTTGGCGCCACCGCCGGCCTGCAGGGCCTGGCACAGCGCCAGCAACGTGTGCTCGCCTTCGAAGACCACCGCGGTGTCGAACGGTCCCAGGGCGCGCCGCAGATCGACGCCGCGCAGACGGATCAGCAGCTGGGTGATGGCCGGCCCGCCCACGGTCAGGTGCACGCCGGGCAACGCCTCCTTCAATTTCAGGGCGAAAGCGTACGCCGGTTGAAGCTGGCCGGGAAAACAGACCGACAGGCCCACGGCGTCGACGCGCGCCGCGCGAAGGCGCGGGGCCAGCTGCTCGACGACGTAGGCGTGGAACGGATCGCGATCGGCAGCGGCGTCGCGGGCGATCTCCTCGGGCGTGGTCAGCGCGAAGGGCGTCCGGTAAGCGGTGAAATCCAGGGCCAGCGGCGCGTGGGCCGCCGAGATCACCCGCAGCGCGGCGTCGATGGTGTCGACCGCGCCGGCGTACAGATCGGGATCGAAGAATCGCTCCGGGTCGCGCAGGATGGCGGTGGCGTCCTCGATGACATCGGGAACGGCCTGGGCGTCGCCGCGCGCCCGCCACAGGGCGCTGTAGGTCAACTGGTCGACGTGCTCCAGCGTGGGGCGCTGCTCCAGGTCTGCGATCCGGGCTTCGATCCGATCGCGCAGGGCCGCCAGCGGCTGCGCGCGCAGCAGGAAGTCGTACGCCTCGACGTTGGCGTCGACGGGCAGCACCTCGACGCCGTTCGATCGCAGGAACCCGGTCAGCATCGGCACCGACAGATAGGGCGCGGTCGGATCGCAGGTGGGCGGATAGACCAGCGCAATTTTCATGAGACCTGGTGCACCGCTAGTTATTCCAGGAATGCCGTATGAGCAAGGAATGAATCGAAGGGTGCCGGGCTGCGTCTTCTCGTGCGATGCTCCCCTTCATGACGATCACATCCTCATCAATCTGGTCGCGGCCCCGAAGAAGGGCCCTTTTGTTGGTGGTGACGGTCGGCCTGTCCGTCAGGGCCAGCGCCGGCGCGCAAGCGGCGGTGACCGTGGTTTATCAACGCGGGTCGGCGTCGGAGGCGACCATCTATGCCGACGGCGATCGCGCTCGCATCGAGAATCCGGAGCGCGAAGCTCAGATGACGTCGGTCATCATCGACGCCAGCGGCAAGAAGATGACGCTGATCGACGACCGAGCGAAGACCTATGTCGAGGTCACCGACGAGGACGTCAAGCGAATCCGCGGTCAGATGGCCGGCATGCGCGCCCAGCTGCAAGAGCGCATGAAGAACATGCCCCCCGAACAGCGCAAGAAGATGGAAGAGGCCATGAGCCAGATGGGCGCAAGCGGCGCGCCCGGCGCCGGCGGCGAGCCGGCCAAGCCGCCGACCCACACCTGGAAGTTCGAGGCCCTCGGCCAGAAGAAGACCGTCAACGGCATCGCCTGTCAGATGTACAAGGTGATCAGGGATGGAAAGCCTCACGAAGAGGACTGCATCTCGCCCTGGAGCGCCGGCCTGGTGAAGAAGAGCGACTTCGAGGGCCTGCGAAAATTCGGCGAAGAGATGGCCTCCGGGATGGGCGTCAGCGGCGCCAAACATTCCAACCAGATCTTCGAGGGACTGGACCGTTATCCGGGCGTCCCCATCACCCGCGTCACCCTCAACGACGACGGCAGCCGCGGCGAGGAAGAGCAGATCAAGAGCATCAAGCGCGACGCCATCCCCGCCTCCCGCTTCGCCACCCCCGCCGGCTACACCAAGAAGGACTTCGCCTCGATGCTCAGCCGTGGCGGGCGCCCACCGACGGCGCCCTGATTCTTCGTGCGACCAGCAAGGTGTCGGAAAATTTCCATTACCAAACGGGGATCAAAATGAGTCATCAGGGCTAACGATCGACCTACATGCACAACCCGAGGGCACCGCACCCGATCGGGCAGGTCGGCTTCTGCGCGGTCGGCGTGTAACAGCCGGGGGTGTCGATCGAGTCAAAGACGTCGCAACAGATCTGGTTCGACTGGCAGCAGGCTCTGCCGCAGCAGAAACTTCCGGCCTGGCAGGTGTGCGGCGGGTAGATCTGATCGCCGCAAGGGACGGGTCCGCAGACACCGTCCCCGCAGAATGGCTTGTCGGACGGACAGCGATTGCCGCACGCGCCGCAATTGAATTGATCGCTTCCCAGGTCGAGACACTGATCGCCGCAGCACTTCAGACTGCCGGCGCACTTTCCGCAGCTTCCATTGGCGCCGCCCGACCCCGTCGCGCCACCTGACCCCGTCGCGCCGCCTGACCCGGTTCCTCCGCCGATCCCTATTCCTCCACCGAGGCCCGTCGCTCCGCCCGAACCCACCGTTCCCCCGGAGCCGGCGCCTCCCGCTGCGCCTCCGGTGCCGGCGTCAGTCCTGGCATCGCCGCCGCCGGATGCGCCGCCGCTACCAGCGCCGCCCCCGGTGCCGGTTTGTCCCCGGCCGCCGCTGCCGGTCTGTCCTCCATCCGATCGCAACGGATCCGAACCGCATCCGGCCAGAAGGACGACAAAAGCAGCGATCTTGATCCCTCGAGTGCTCACGGGCTTGAGATTGTTCATGACTTCCTCTGCCTCATTGGGACCGCGAACCACACGCCACCGGCAAACATCGCGGAAGAATTCGCCGCGCCGCACCGGCGCGTTCGTTACCAGCGCTTGCCGAGGCCCATCGAGAGCAGCGCGCCCGAGGCTGGCTTGATGGGCGTCTCGCCGGAGGCTTGCAGGTGCCGATAGAAATACGACCGCGCGTCGGCGCGGCCCAGCAGATAGAAGCCCTGCCACAGATCGCGCATCACGGTCAGGCCGGCCCCCAGCGTGAAAGCAGCGCTGGCGTGATCGGGGGCCTGGCCCTGCGTCGTGAAGGTCTGGCGCAAGAGCGCGGCGCCGGCGTGCGCCCCCAGGTCCACGGTGAGAAACGGCAGGTCCCAGGCGTGCGAGGCCCGGACGCCCAGACCGAACTCGTCCACGGTCGCCGACAGTGAGGTGTTGGTGAAACCAGCGCGGCAGTAATCAAGTCCGGGAGCGATCGACACCTCGCGAAATTCGAACGGGTACGCAAGGAACCCGCCCTGGCAGGTCGACTGGCTGTTCGAAAGCGCGGAGTGAAACAGATAGCCCGCCTGCGGCCCGTGCACCACGTGCAGATGGGCGTCCCCCTTGCGAACCAGCCGGGCGTATTCGATCCGGCGGAAGCCGCGGTCATCGAGAACCAGCGTGGTTCCCGGCGCCACCGTCACCGTCCCCTCGACCAGGAAATCCGGGCCCCGCCCCCGTACGAAATAGCGATCCGGCCGCAGGCTGAGGCGCCGCACGCGATCGCCGGCGCCCACCTCGGCCACCACCGGCCCCTCGGCGTCCCGCTGCATCAGCAGGTAACCGCGGCCCGCCGGCAGCTGGACCTGCGAGCGTCCCTGGTGGGCCAGCGTCGACAGCACGACGCCGCCGTGGCCGCGCAGCTCGTACCGAAACGTCGGGTGCTGCAGACCCGCCAGCGTGCGGCTGGACGCCTTCAGTGTGCTGTCGTAGGCATAGCGATACGCCTCTTCCAGCGTCACCGCCGCGTCGCCATCGGTGTCCGCCGGACCGAGCAGGCCCGAGATGAGGTAATGCGTGAAGAACGATCCGCGCAGCTCGTCGGACTCCTGCGAATCCTCGTCGGCGGCGCTGGACGACAGGAACACCGCTCCTTCGCCAGCGAGGCGCTGACTGAGAGCAATGGGGACCGGCGGCGCCGGGCGACCGCCCTTGACCCGCGTCAGCGTGCCCGAGCGGCACGAATCGACGATCAGCAACCGGAAGGCCGACGCCGATCCGCGCACCAGCTGCTCCAGCTCGCTGGTCTCCAGCATGCCGCGGCCCAGGTGCAGGCCGCCGGCGTCGGCGTGGCCCGAGTAATAGACCAGCAGCATCACCTGCGCTCCGGCCGAGGCGCGGGTCCGGATCCGATCGTTGAGGGCGATCAGCGCCCGGCGCGCCGTCTCCGCGCTCTCGTGCTTGAGCAGCAGCATGTTCTCGGGCGGAAAGTCGCCCACGTCCTTGAGGACGTCGTACAGCCTGGCCGCGTCGTCCTCGGCATAACGCAACCGCGGTTCGCTGGCCGCGCCGTCGTTGTTGCCGACCAGCAACGCGAAGCGCTCGATGGTCCAGGGCGCCTGGGCCGGCGACGACTCGGGTGACGACGTCTCCGGCGCGGCGGCGCCCGCGCTCGTCGCCGCGGCCAGGCTCGACAAGGCGAGGAACATCGTCGCCGCCCCTCTCAAGGGCGCCGCTTTTCCAGCAGGAACGCCTCGGTCTCACAGTCGGGCGCGGAAGGCACGCGCCCGGCCGAGAGAGCGTCGCGC
>DATLVT010000733.1:0-17127 GCA_035577105.1 Polyangia bacterium | reverse complement strand
CCAGAACCCCATGGTGATCGGCGCGATGCTGCTTTTCGAGCAGAAACTGACGCTGGAAGCCCTGGACCGGCTCGCTGTCGACAAGCTCATCCCGCACCGGCGTTTCCGGCAGCACGTCGTCGACTCGACGCACCCGTTCGGAAGGCCGCGCTGGTGCGATGATCCCGCCTTCGACCTTCGCGCCCACGTGCAGACGCTGAACCCCTCGCACGCCGTGGACGCCGGCGAACTGATCGCGCTGGCCGGTGAGCGAATGAACGCGCCGCTGCCGCGGGATCGCTCGCCGTGGCGCCTGGAACTGGTCGATCTGACGCCCGCCGGGTCCGCGCTTCTGGTGCGCATCCACCACTGCATCGCCGACGGGCGAGCGCTGGTCTCGCTGCTGCAAGACCTGGCCGACGAGCTGCCCGTCGCCGAATCAGGGCACGACAAGGAGAAGGACAAGGACAAGGACAAGGACAAGGACAAGGACAAAGACCAGGACAAGGAGGCGCCGGCGCATCGTCCTCCTACATCGCCGCCGGCGGGGCGCAGCAGTCTTCTCCGCCGCCTCGGCGATCTGTTTCGATTCCTGTTCCTGTCGGGAGATCCGCTGACCCTGCTGCACCGACCGCTGAGCGGCCACAAGAACGTCGCCTGGTCGACGGCGATCCCGCTGTCGGAGGTCAAGGCGATCGCCAGCGCCGGCGGACACCGGGTGGTGGACGTGCTGCTTGCCGGCGTGGCCGGCGCGCTGGACCGCTACCAGCGCGTTCACGGACGCACGCCCCGCTCCCTGCGCGCGCTGTTACCGGTGGCGGCGCCGACGGCGGCCTCGGCGCACAGGCTGGGAAACCATTTCGCCTCGGTGTTCGTGCGCCTCCCCGTCGCCGACGCCGATCCCAGGGCGCGCCTGGAGCTCATCGCGCGCGACATGGCCACCGTGCGCAAGGGCGCCGCCTTTCACATGGCGCTGATCCTGGTGCGGCTGGCGGGGGCCATCGCGCCTGCCATCGAACACTGGGCGGTGCGCTGGTGGTCGCGCCGGGCCAGCCTGGTCGTCAGCAGTTTGGCCGGGCCGACCGTCCCGTTGCGCGTGGCGGGACAGCCCCTGCGATCCATCGTCGTGTGGGCGCCGGCAGCGGCCAGCGTCGGGCTGAGCCTGACCTTCTTCGGCTATGCCGGAGAGCTGCACCTGGGGGTGCTGGCTGACGAGGCGGTGATCGGCCGCCCGGAAGAGCTGCTGGCGGCGTTTGGGGCCGCGCTGGACGACGTTCGTCGTGGCGCTCTCCCCGACAACCATTAGACTCTGAAGATGGTCAGGAAGATCGGGCTTCTGTCCGCCGTGGCGCGCGGAGCGCGCTTCGTCCTGAACCGCACCGGCTTCCGCAGCCGTTCCGTGCCGACGGCGATCGGCACCCTGCACGCCTACGATGCCCGCGGCACCGGCACCTTGCCCCCCATCGTGCTGCTGCATGGACTCGGTTCGGCGGCGACGTCTTTCGGACCGCTGCTGACCCGCATGCGTCCGCACGCTCGTCGCCTGGTGGCGCTGGATCTCCCGGGGCACGGGTTCAGCCAGGCGCCGTCGCAGTGCCTGACCCCCCAGGCGCTGTTCGAGGCGGTCTGCCAGGCGCTGGATGTCCTGGTCGACGAGCCCATGATCCTGGTGGGTGGTTCCCTGGGCGGCGCGCTGGCCCTTCGCTACGCCGTCGAGCGGCCCCAGCGTCTGGTGGGTCTGGCGCTGCTGTCGCCGGCGGCGGCCAGAACCAGCCCCGCCGAATGGGAAGACCTCCGCGACACGTTCAAGATCGAGTCGATCGCCGAGGCGCGGCTGCTGCTGGCCCGCCTTTATCACCGCCCGCCCTGGTATCTGCCCGCGCTGGCGGCAGGCGTTCGCGATGTCCTGCAACGCACCGCCATCCGCGACGTGGTGGGCACGGCCACAATGGAGGATCTGCCGGCCACCCACGATCTGCCGATGCTGCCGATGCCCATCTTGCTGCTGTGGGGCCAGTCCGAGCGCCTGCTGCCCGCCAGCTCGCTGGCCTACTTCCGGCGGCACCTGCCCGCGCACGCCGTCATCGAGGAGCCCGAGGGATTCGGGCACTGTCCTCACTTTGACGATCCGGCCCGGCTGGCGTTGCGCCTGATCGCGTTCGCGCGAACGGCCACCGCCGGCGCCGCGGCGGCCTGAATCGCATGGCGGGCGTCGGTCCCCGACGGCACATTCCCGACGTCACATCACTGGACCGTGACGAGATCCTTTATCTTGCCAAAGATGCCTTGCTTGATGCCGGAGACCTTCATGACGTCCTCGGGTTTGCCGTACGGGCGACCCTCGATGATCTTCTGCGCCTTGACGGGGCCAATGCCGGGCAGGGCCTCGAGCTCTGTGAGCAACGCCGTGTTCAGGTTCACCTTCTGGCCGGGCGCCAGCTTTCCGACGCTGACCGGCGGCCGAGGTAAGGGCGCGGCGGAGGTCGGAGCCGCGACCGGCCCCGCGGGGGGACGAGGTGCGGCCGGCGCAGTGATTGGCGCCGAGGGAGCCGCGGTCGGAGCAGCGGGCACCGGCGGGGACGCCTTGGCGCCGCTCACCGAAACCAAGCCGCGCAAGGCGGCAAGCTTGGCCGGGCCGATTCCCTTGACCTTCCCGAGCTCGTCGACCGAGCCATAGGGGCGTCCCGCGATGATCGCCTTGCCGGTCGCGGGCCCCACCCCGGGCAGGTTCTCGAGGGCGGACTCGCTGGCCGTATTGAGATCGACCATCCCGTCGGGGCGCGCCCCTGCGCCCGCTGCTGAAGGAAGCGCGGGCAGGCGTGTCACGGGGGATGCCGCGGTCGAAGGGCTCGCCGACGCGGCCGGCTTGTTCGCGGCCTTGACGCCGCCGACGGTCACGAAGGGGCGAATCAGCTCGACTGTCCTGGCGGGGATACCCTTGCCTGCCAGTTCTTCGACGGATTGATACGGTCGGCCAGCGATGATCTTCTTGGCCGTCGCCGCGCCGACGCCCTTCAGGGCTTCGAGCTCACTCTGGCTGGCCGTATTCAAGTCGACGATCGAGGCCGACGCCGACGGCGCCTCGGCCCTCGCTTCGGGAATGACCACACCACCAGCGTACAAACCAACAACTGCGATGATGAGGGCGAGACGCCCACCTGATGTCTTCAGCATGATCATTGCTTTTCCATGGTGATGTTACTTCGCGTCGGGCGCGGTCTTCTTGTCACCCTCGGGGCTCGCGTTCGGAGCAGCGGTATCCTTCTCCCACTTGCCGCCCTCCTTCACGCATTGCTTCCGCGTCTTGTCGGGCACGGGGCTGCCGTCTTTCACGCAGTGATGATTCTGAGGGGTTCCTCCCTTGGCTTGCGCCGAGGAGACGAACATTGGTGCGGTGAGAACCAGCGTAAGCACGAGCGTGAGCTTTTTCACGATGTTTCCTTTTCTATTCGATGCATTTTCTCGGAACTACGAGGCGAGCATCTATTTGAGGACCTGATTGCCATGGGCGACGGGCAGTATGTCCTCGCCTCCCTGCGATGACCACTTCGATGCCCGGGCCTCTTGCTTTGCGTGCGACCTGACGCGATTCTGGAACAGGGGGGATCAATGCAGTCGAACCCTGTTTTTCGTTTGTGGCCGTTTGCTGTCTTCGTCGTGGCCGGCGGATTTTCTGTGGTGTCGCGCCCGGCCCAGGCAACGGTTGTGTGGACGTCGACCTTCGAGAAGGGTGACCTGTCCGAGTGGATGCCGGGGACAAACCCCACCAAGGGCGCCCGCAAGAACGTCGAGGTGCTGGGTGAGAAAGTTCACGGCGGCAGCTATGCCTGCAAGATCACCGTCCACCCGGACGATCTGTTCGGCGGCAACAACCAGGACCGCGTCGACATCCAGCACCAGAGCACGCTGACCGCCGAAGGCAAGGACACCTGGATCTCCGGTTACTACCTGATGCCGGCCGACGCCGGCATGCGGAATGAATTCGCCTTCTGGGAATCGAACGGCAGCTCGCAGAACGTGATGGATTTCTGGATCGAACCCAAAGGGATGACGGGGGGAGGCACCACCATCGGCTTTGGCGTCGGCGCCCTGGCATCCACCAAACTTTGGACCGCGGACTTTACCGTCGGGGTCTGGCACCAGGTGGCGATACATGTGCACTGGTCAACGAGCGCCACCATGGGCAGCGTCGACGCCTGGTTCGACGGCCAGCAAGTGGTGACCAACCACCAGGGCAAGACCAAGGCCGACACCAACACGCTCTTCTATCAAAACGGCTTGCACCGCCGCAGCCCCGGCAACTTCACCGACATCATCTACTTCGACGACCTGATCGAGGCTGACACGTTCGCCGAAGCGAAGATCATGGCGAGCGGACAGCCGGACACCGACGGCGGCGCCAGCGCCGACGGAGCAGCCGACAGCGCGGGCACCAGCGGCAGCGGCGGCAGCGCGACGTCCGGCAGCGGCGGCAGCGTCGGCGGCGCGGGCTCCGGCGGCGCCAGCGGCAGTGGCGGCGCCACGCTCCCCACCGGCAGCGGCGGCGCCCCGGCGCCCGGCACCGGCGGCAGCGGCACGACCGGCGGCGGCGTCAGCGCCGGCAGCGGCTGCACGCTCGCCGCCGGCGACCAGTCGGGCGCAGGACTGTCAGCGTTGTTGATGCTGGTGGCGATCGCCTGGGTGCGGGTCGGCGTCAGCCGAAACTCAAGGCGCCAGGAAGGCATCGCTGCCCGCCACGGCGGCGATCAGCGACGGAATGTCCTGGGCGGAGGCCGCGAACCGCGCCTGCACCGCTGTCAGTGAGTTCTGATCGGCGGCGGTCAGCTCGCGCCCGAGCGCGAAGCGCAGCCACTGCTGGGCAAAGCAATCCTGCGGCTGGCGCCGTGTGGCCAGCAGCGCCGCCAGCTCGCGCTGATCAGCAAAGCGCGTGTCCTGCAGCTGACCGGACGGATCGACGAGCACGCCGTGTTCCGTGGTCGAAAACCTGCCCAGGGCATCGAACTGGCCCAGCCCAAAACCCAGCGGATCAAGCGACGCGTGACAGGGGCGGCAGCCCGCGGAACCGGCCGCGACTTCGATCCACTGGCGGTTGGTGGTGCCGGCCGGCGGGTCACCGCTGCTCTCGTCGGGGGGCGGCGTCGGAAAAACGGCGCACAACATCCGCCGCAGCATGAAATAGCCGCGCGCCGACGCCGAGGGGCTGATGTCGCTGGCCCCGATGGCCAGCCAGCCGGGCTGCGTGAGGATGCCCGCCCGCTGCTGGCGATCCAGCGCCACCATCTGTAATGCCTGGCCGGTGACGCCGGGAATCTTGTAGACGTCGGCCAGCGCCGCGTTGACGAAGCTGACGGGCGCGGTCATCAGGGTTCGATAGCTGTGGTCGCCGTCCAGCGTGACATAGGCGCCGAAGGCGCGCGGCTCGTCGGCCATGGCCTGGCGCAGGGTCGGGCTGTCCTCGGGAAACAGCGTTGCATCCTTCTTCAGGCCGGCGATCAGATCGGCCCGCATCCACCAGCCATAGAACGCACCGACGCCGGTGTGGGCCCGCCGGTCGGTCAGCATCTGCCGGGCCAGCGCCTCGACGTCGGCGGTCGTGCGCGGCGGCGCGCCCAGCACCGTCGCCAGCAGCGGGGCGTCGGCGTCTTCGGCCCACACAAATCGCGACAGACGCCGGGCCAGCTCGGCGACCGGAAGCGTGATCGGCGTCACCGGCGGACCACCTTCAGACGACGCGTCGGGACCGGCCGGCGGCACAGGCGACGTCATCGGCGCCGGGGAGCAGCCGATCAGCAGCGCCGCCACGACGCCGCAGGACCAGAGTGTGTTCGCACTCTTCATCAGCAAGCGTCGAAGCAGGCCAGGCCAAATGACGGGCGCCACTGTCCGATCATAGACGGCGACACAGAAATCAACCAGGCCGGTACGATCCGTCAGCCGGTATTCCCACTTAACCCAACGGAAGAGAGAGGGGTCAAGAGAGAGCCATGGCCATCAAACTGCCTCGAACCCGGTGTCTCACGACCGCCTTGCTGATGATCTTCGCCAGCCGGGCGGCGATGGCGCAAAGTCCCGCTCCCGATGGGTCGCCGCCCGCCGCTTCGGGACCGGCTGTTGTGCTGCCGACAAGATACGGGGCCGGCAATGTCCCCAGTCACCTCACCTTCGAGAACCAGGTTTACGACGCCAGCGTCTCCGGACTGCGGACCTATCTGGAGGCGATCCGGTTCAAGGACGCTCAGCTGTACGCGGCGCTTGATCCCGAGCTCCAGCGCCTGGAAGCGCGGCACCGCGCCGCGGTCGCTGTCTTCCTGGTCGGCGTGGGCGCCGGGATAGCGTCGACCATCTATGCGTTCGCTGGAAGGGACAACTGTCCGATGCCCTCCCTCAACGATCCGAACTTCCAGGGGGCCACCGCGGCGTGGGGAGCGTGCAACGACGCCAACATGCGAAAGACGGCGACGTTCGGTCTGATCGGCGTGGGGTCGATGGTCGCTGGCTTGTTCGGCGCGTCCGTCATCGCACCCGGGCGCTCTGACCTGTTCGACTTCGTCAACCGCCAGAACAGCCTGAATCGGGAACCGCTCCGTTTGCAGATCGGCTTCGATCCAGTGCTGCGATTGGCGTCCGCTGGCGCCTCCGTGACCTTCTGAGCGCGACGATCAGGGTTTCCGAAGAAACAGCTGATAAGCGTCGACGGATCGGACCAGGGAGAACGTGTCGGCGAGCGCGGCGGCGGCCGGCGGCTCCAGGGCGACGCCGGGACGGAGCAGGACCACGTCGACGCCGTCGCGGAGCAACGCCGATGAAACGTCCGGGCCGGGCACGCTGGTCGTCGGTGCCGGCGGCGTGCAACCGGGCGGGCGCATCTCGCAGCGGCTCAGCTCGTCGATCGGATACACGCCGTCGGGCAGCGGTGACAGGCCCACGGTCAGGACCCGATAAGGCGGCGTCGCTGGCGGCGGCGTGGCGGGCAGCGCCGCCACCTTGTATCGGCCGTGGGCGCTGAAGGCCAGCGGATGAACCAGCGCCCCGAACAGGATCTCGCGCTGGATCGGCAGCTGCGCGGGGGCGCTCTCGATCCACAGCAGGTGCGTCACGCCCAGGGCTGAAAACCGATCGAACACTTCGCGGGCGGTGCGCAGGGGGTGATAGTCGATCAATCCCTGAAACCCGGCCTGGTCGGACAGGGCCTCGCGATCCAGTCCCAGCACCGAGTGTTCGTCGTGGATGATCACCTTGGCGCCGGCCGGCAGCTCCCTGGTGATCGCTTGCCGCTCGCTGGTCTCGTGGATGTCGACCGGCGTGGTCAGATGGCCGCGAATTTGATCGATGGTCCCCTGCAGGGCGCCCTGGAAAAACAGATCGCCGCCCCAGAACACCTGCACCAGACACAGGGGAATCAGACCGATGCGCGCCGCCCAGCCCAGATGCCACAGGCGGATGATCACGCCGGCGGTGACCGTCACCAGCAGAGGCAAGACGATCTGGAGATTGCGATCGACCAGATAGTTCAGCGCCCAGCAGAACAGCGCGCCGCCGGCCACCAGCGCCGCCATCCGCAGCCGACGGCCATCCGGCACCAGCAGCGTCAGCGGGGCCAGCAAGGTGAACAGAAAACCAAAGTACGGCCGGGCGCCGATGAACGAATAGTGCGGCTGAAAGCTGAAAGTGAAGATCAAGCGCAGCGCCGACGCCAGCCGCGCCACCAGGCCATGACCGGCTCCGCGCAGATCAGCCGGCGTCAACGTGGTCGACACCAGGAACGGCACGTCGGCGAACGTGGGCCTGCTGCGCGTGAAGAGCCCTTGCATGAACGGGTAGACGGGGTTGCCGTGAAAGACGACGTTCTCCAGAAAATAGGGGCTGGCGGCCAGGACGGCGCCGGCGCCGAGCGCCCCCAGCCCGACCAGGGTGCGGCGGCGCTGGCGACCAGCTTCGGCGGTGGGCGTGACCAGAACGCGGATGGCCCGCACCACCAGCCAGGCGGCCAGCGGCCCGCTCACGTAGACGGTCTGGTACTTGGTGATCAGGGCGGCGCCGGCCAGCGCCCCGCCGACCGCGCACAGGCGCGGCGAAAAGTCGGCCCCGGCGCGCGCCAGCGCCAGGAACAACGGCAACACCATGAAGGCCGCCAGGTGATCGGCCGACCCGCCCAGGTTGCTGTCGTAGACGAAGATGCTGGGGAACAGAAAGAACGCCGCCCAGGCCACGCCGTGGCGCCCCTCCCTCGCCCGCAGCAGCCAGCGGACGGTCGCCAATACCGCGGCCAGTGTCCCCACGAAGAAGGCGAACTCTGTGTGCATCACCAGCGGCAATCGCAGCGCCGCGGGCAGCCCGGGCAAGAGCCAGATCCACGTGTCGATCAAGCTGGTGAGGTGTGGAAAATTCTTGGCCCAGTCGGCCAGGAAAGGAACCAGACGGCCCGCGCGGGCGAAGTCCTGAGCGATGGGGAGGTGGGTCCAGTGCGCGTCATAGTTGGGCGCGGCGGGATCCAGCACGTGCAGGTAGACCAGGCTGACGCCCAGCGCGCCGACCCCGACCACCAGCACATCGATCAGATCGCCTCGCCAGCGCCAGCCGCGCAGGCGGGCCAACACCGCTGAAAGCGTCTGCGCCGGGCGGGCCCCCACGCCCGCCGCGACACCCAGCGCGGGCAGGGCCACGGCCAGCCCCGGGTGAAACAGATGCAGCGCGCCTGCCACGTCCATCAGCAAGGCGAACGCGCCCACGCCGGTCGCTGACATCAAGACCAGGCGTTCCAGCGCCGGGAGCTGGACGGTGCCCCGCAGCGCCCAGCGGCAGATGCTGTTGCCAAGCCCCAGGCATCCGGCCACGAACACGCCCAGCCACAACCACAGACAGGCGAGCTTCGCTGGCAACCACGTCTGGACGGGGGTCAGCCGATGCAAGAACAGCAACAACGCAACCGTCGCGCCCAGGCAGCAAAGCGCCGCCAAGAACGGGCGCGCCGTCGCCACCAGGGCCGCGCGCGCCGTCGGTGTGACTTCGATCGCACGCCCACCGAAGGTCGATTCGTCGAGGGAATGTTCTCTGCTGTGGTGCAAGGGATCCGCGCGCCGCTCGGTTGCCGCACGCGAGCACAGTGGCAATTGATGTGCCACGGATCTTCGGCGCAAATGGCCACGTCACCGCGCCGCCGGTCAACGGCGTGCCGCTTTCACAGGAAAGCTGTGACAACCGTGTCGCTGTCCGGTCGTCCTCGAGACAGTGGCCACCGTCGACGATTTCTGTCCCGGGGTATGCTCCCCCGATGTGTTCGGTGAAGTCGCTGCTCGACCCCAACGGCTCATCCAAAAACCTGGTGCGGGCGGCCTGGGATCGCCTGCAGAAGCTCCCCGGCGGCAAGCGCGTGTTCTCGCAGCTGGCGGGCCTGGCCGCCCCTTACACCGGCACGATCGGTGGACGGGTCAAGGTCCTGCGACGCGGTCATGCCACGGTCGAGCTGCGTGACCGACGCGCGGTGCGCAACCATCTCTCATCGGTGCACGCCATCGCGCTGGCCAACCTGGCCGAGCTGACCGGGAACATCGCGGTCGCTTACACGCTGCCCGACGACGCCCGCTTCATCGTCGCGGGGATCTCCGTTGATTACGTCAAGAAGGCGCGCGGCACCATCTCCGGCACCTGCGACTGCCCGCTCATCGAATCGAACGAACGCAAGGAGTACGCCATCCACGTCAGCTTGCGCGACCACGCGGGTGACGAGGTCGCGCACGCCACCTTGCGCACCCTCGTCGGACCAAAGAAGCAGGCTTGAACCAGGTCCTGCTCGACCAGCGCGGTGGCGACGGCACCTGACGCTATTTCACCGCGCCGTAGCTGATGGTCGAAAAGTCGAGCTTCGCCTGCCTGTACTGGTCGTCCCATTCGACGGGCCAACCGAACGCCTTGGTGGCCAGCATCTTCAGATCGGTGCCGGCCGCGCCGCTCATGAAGTGGACATACTCGCCCCAGTTCATTGCGCGTGCGAACGTCCGGCCATTTCCGTCGTTGCGCGGCACCTTTGGATAGTTGGCGGCCACCAGGTTCATGAAGCGAGCGAAGACCGCCGCGCCTCCATGGTCGCGCCACAGAGGGAAGTACCAGTCGCGCGACCAGAACGTCCCCGGCCGAGGATTGTCGACTGAAAACGTCATCAACGAGTTCAGCCAGGCCTCCGCGGCCGGCGTCATACCAAGCACCTTCAACACGTCGTAGGCGAAGAAATAGCCGAACTGGAAGTTGGTGAGAGCGATCGAGGGCAGCGTGTCGAAGCCGAGCACGCTCTTCTCCAGGACCTGCCCGGCAGAATAGGCAATCTTGTAGGCGCACGTCGGGTCTGCCCAGGCCATCGCACCGCCGCCCAGATCGATCACGTTCCGATAATCATGCGCCGGATCGAAGATCGACGCCGAATGCTCGCCCGGGTAGCGGCCAGAGTGAAAGACGGCGAACAGCCGCGGGTCGCCCGGCACACCGTACGTCTGTTTGGTGTACCGCCACATGTTGGCCAGCAGCGGCTGGATCCAGGCGGCGCTGCTGATGTCCACGTCATTGTCGAAGTACAGGACGTCGTCTTCGGTGTCCGCGACCTTTCGCAAGAGCTGGTTGTGTTCGAACCAGTGCTCTTGCCAGCTGGCCGGCGCGCCGGCATCGGCGGCGACCGCGCTGGGTTTGCGTCCGCCGTCGTTGCTGGCGTCGATACCGCCGTCGCCGCCGCCGTCGTTGCCTGGCGCGCCTGCGTCCGGGCCTGCCGGCGCGCCGGTTTCGGGACCTGCCGGCGGGCCTGCGTCCGGGCCTGCCGGCGCGCTGCTATCCACGGTCACGTTGCCGCAAGACACGGCGGCCAGCGCGATGAGCGAAATTGGAAGTCCTCGTCTTAGCATTTGCCGCACGTCCCATCGCAATCCTCATGCCGGCGCTGGTCCATCCAGATAGCTGGCCTGGACAAGGTTTCCAGCTGTGCCGATTGCGGCACGGTGTGCAGGCGCCGGCACGACCGTGCAATTCGTAGCACTGGTCCCCGGGGCCGACCCGCGCCCGTGCGCAACCGACGACTGCTATCCGCCGACGTCATCCCCGTCGCCGGACCGCGCGGCGAGGTTGTCGACGCCCCGGCGTCGCATGGCAGTCAACCGAGACGACGAGTTGATGATCGAGTCGGAGAGAGTGACCGTGTCATTGTCGCCATGAGCGATTTCCGTCTCGGCCATCCAAGGCCACAGTCGACACGCTTCCTCCTTTCCGGTCTTATGATACGGTGCGGCAGCCGCACTCTCGCGGACGGAAGGGATCGTCATGAAAAAGAAGTCACACGGTCTTGTGGTCTTCAGTGGTTTCGCTTCTGTTCTTGCCGCGAGCTCTGCGCTCGCCAGTGTCACTCTCACGCCGGTGGCCATCGGCTTCAACAATCCCATATCGGTTGACTTCCACCAGCCGACCGGGAAGGTGATTCTTTCCACCAACTACCCCTTCGGCGAGCCGTACAACTTCGAACTGGTCGCCAGCGACGGCACCCGTAGCCAGTTCTCCTCTGTCCATGGCCTCAGCGACGAGGTCTACGTCGCAGCCGTACGCTCAACCCACGCTGGCTTCACCGCTGGCGAGCTCTTCGTGGGCACCGGCGTCCCGGGCACCATCGCGCGCATCTCGCCCGATGGCTCCAGCATCCAGAACCCGTGGGTGGTTTTGCCGGGCGAATTCGGCCTGCTGCGCGGCGCGCTCCACATCGACGAGACCGGCGTTTTCGGAGGCGACCTCATCGTCGCCACCGACTCGGGCGCTGTCTGGCGGGTGGACGCGGCCGGCACTCCCACCAGGCTGGGCAGCGCGCTCGTGCCGCTCGAGGGGCTCATCACGCTGCCGCTCGATGCGCGCTATGGACCATGGGCGGGCAAGGCGGTCAGCTGCAACGAGGGCGGCGCTGGTTTCTTCGCCTTCGACCCACTGGGTCAGGCGGTCGACTCGTTTGGCAACCTGGGCATGCCTGCGTGTGAGAACCTGAACGTGGTCCCGCCCAATCAGTTCTTCTATGGCGTCGACTTCGCCAGTCGTATCCTGTGGGTTGGCGCGCCCGCGCAGTTCACCAGCATGGTGGGTGACGTGGTGGTCGGCGAGGAGGCTCCAGGCAATCTGTGGCACCTGGTCTGGGATGCCTCCGCCGGTGTGTTCCACAAGGACTTGCTGGCGACGGTGAGCCAGTTCGAGGGTGCCGCCTTCGCACCGACAGCGCTGCCCACAACCAACCATTCGCCGACCGTGGCCTGTCCCGTCGATCAGACGCGCGAATGCGGAGGGCCGGCAGGCGCGGCGACCACGCTGGCGGTGGCGGTCGACGATCCGGACCATGACCCGCTGACCGTCACCTGGACCATCGACGGCGTGCTGGTCGCGACCCACGCGCTCGCGGCGGGCGCGGGGAGCGATACCCTCACCTTCACCTTCGCGCTGGGCGGCTCGCACACCGTCGCCCTGCACGTCGACGACGGCAAGGGCGGCGTCGCGGACTGCTCGACAGCCGTGACGGTGGTGGACACCACGCCCCCGACACTCACCTCCAGCACCAGCGTGCAAGCGCTCTGGCCACCCGAGCACGATCTCATCAACGTGGGCTTCACGGCCGTGGCGGGCGATGTCTGCGATTCCGCCGCGCACACGACCGGTGTCGTCGTCTACTCCAATGAGGCCGACGAGGAGGACACCGGCGGCGGGCGCTTCTCGCCGGACGCGAAGGGATTCGCCGCGGGCGCGCTTCGGCTGCGCGCCGAGCGCAAGGGCAACGGCACGGGCCGTGTCTACCTGATTGTCACCAGCGCCGTGGATGCCTCGGGGCATGGAGCCACCGCGTGCAGCGCCGTGGTCGTGCCGCACGATCAAGCCGCCGCCTCCATCGCGTCCATCGACGCCGCGGCTGCCAGCGCCGTCGCGTTCTGTGGCGCTCACGGGGGCGCCGCCCCCCCAGGCTACGTCCCGTCCGGCGTCGGCCCCGTCGTGGGGCCCAAGCAGTAGCGCAGCGGGCCCGGCCAACGCCGAGCTACGTCGGCGATTCAGGTCGCCGACGTAGCATTGGCGCGGCAACGGATCAGGTCGGCGCGAACAGTGTCGCTCGATCTTCCCCGTGCCGCGCCCCCAGCGCCCGCTCCGGTGTTACTTCTTCAACCGGTAACCGGTCTTGAACATCCAGCCGACGATCGCCAGCAAGATCGCCAGCAGGCCCAGCGTCATGCCCAGGCTGACGCCCACCGCCACGTCCGCGGTCTCGTAGAAGCTCCAGCGAAAGGCGCTGATCAGATAGACCACCGGGTTGAACAGGGCCACCGTGCGCCAGCGGGGCGGCAGCATGTCGATGGAATAGAAGGCTCCCCCCAGGAACGTCAGGGGCGTCAGCACCAGGGCCGGAATGAACTGCAGCTGCTCGAAGCCTTTGGCCCAGATGCCGATGACAAAGCCAAACACGCTGAAGGTGGTCGCCGTCAGCAACAGAAAGGCGATCATCACGATCGGGTGCCTGATGTGCAGCGGCACGAAGGCCGCCGCCGTGGCCAGGATGATCAACCCCAGCAAGATCGATTTGGTGGCCGCCGCGCCGACGTACCCGATGATCATCTCCAGGAAGGAGATGGGCGCCGACAGCAGCTCGTAGATGGTGCCGGTGAACTTCGGGAAATAGATCCCGAACGACGCATTGGAGACGCTGGTGGTGAACAGCGACAGCATGATCAGCCCCGGCACGATGAACGCGCCGTACGAGACGCCGTCCACCTTGGACATGCGAGCGCCGATGGCCGACCCGAACACCACGAAGTACAGCGATGTGGTGATGACCGGCGTGACCACGCTTTGCAGCAGGGTGCGGGTGAAGCGGCTCATCTCGAACCGATAGATGGCCCACACGCCGTGACGGTTGAAGGACCGGGCGCTCATGGCTGCCCTCCGCCGCGCTCGCTGACCAGGCTGACGAAGATCTCCTCCAGGGAACTTTGCCGGGTGTTGAGGTCCTTGAACCCGATGCCCAGGTCGGCCAGCTTGCGCAGCAGGCCCGGGATGTCGGGTCGGCCGGTCGCGGTGCCGGCCTTGGTGCCGGGCCTGGCGCCGGCCTTGGCGTCAAAGGTGTACTCGAGCTCGTGTCCGCTCGCCTTCAGCGCCAGCGGCCAGTCGGCCAGCGCGGCGGGGATGGCCGCCATCGGCTCCTGCAGGTTCAGGGTCAGCTGCCGCTTGCCCAGCTTCTGCATCAGGGTCGCCTTCTCCTCGGTGATGATCAGCTCGCCCTTGGCGATGACCCCGATGCGGTCGGCCATCTCCTCCGCCTCATCTATATAGTGTGTGGTCAGGATGATGGTGACGCCGCTGTCGCGCAGGCGCCGCACCAGGGTCCACATGTCTCGCCGCAGCTCCACGTCGACGCCTGCGGTTGGCTCGTCGAGAAACAGGATCTGCGGCTGGTGCGACAGCGCCTTGGCGATCATCACCCGGCGCTTCATTCCGCCCGACAGGGTCATGATGCGGTCCTTGCGCTTGTCCCACAGCGACAGCTCGCGCAGCACCTTTTCGATGTGGGTCGGATCGGGCGGGCAGCCGAACAGGCCGCGGCTGAAGGTGACGGTGGCCCAGACCGTCTCGAAGGCGTCCGTGGTCAGCTCCTGCGGCACCAGGCCGATCAGGGCGCGGGCCTGGCGATAGTCGCGCACGATGTCGTGCCCGTCGGCCAGCACCTGTCCGGTGGTGGCCGTGACGATGCCGCACACGATGTTGATCAGCGTGGTCTTGCCGGCGCCGTTCGGTCCCAGCAGGCCGAAGATCTCGCCCTTGCGAATCTGCAGGTCAACGTTCTTCAGCGCCGACAGACCCGACGCATAGGTCTTGCCCAGCCCGCTGATGGAGATGATCGATTCCATGCCTGTCCTGGTCCTCTGGACTGGCAGTTATAGACGAAGGATGGCGACCCGTCGCCAGGCGAACGCCGCCCCCGCGCCCCGGTGGCGGCGCGTCGGCACGGCGCCGGCCGCTGCCACCCAGCGACGGGGCCTGGTATTGACCCGTATTCAATACTGAGCTAAGCCTCGGGAGGTCGAGCGGTATCGCCAGCGGAGACAAGGAACCAGATGCGCGTCTTTCTCACCGGCGCCACGGGATTCATCGGGCGCCACCTTTGCAATCGTCTGCTGGAGCGGGGCGACCAGGTCGTCGCGCTGGTGCGGGGGCCAGTCGGCCGGTCGTCGCTGCCGGCCGGCGTCGAGGTGTTCCCCGGCGATCTGTCGATCTTCGCCGATCCGAAGACGGTGCTTCCCCCCTGCGATGTGGTGATTCACCTGGCAGGGGTGGTGGCCGCCAGGAAGGCGGCCGAGTACCGGGCGACAAACTACGGCGCGGTGACGGATCTCCTGGCCTGCCTGCGCCGGCAGGCGTGGGCGCCCCAGCGCTTTCTGTTCGCGTCGTCGCTGGCCGCCGCCGGCCCGTCCGACCCCGACCGCCCCTGGACGGAGGACGACCCGCCACGACCGATCGACGAGTATGGCTCCGCAAAGGCCAGCGCCGAGGTGGCCGTGCGCAACGCGCCCTTCCCGACGACGCTGTTTCGCCCGCCCATCGTGCTCGGCCCCGGCGACGGCGCCTCGCTGACGCTGTTTCGGTCGGCGCGGGCGGGGATCGGCGTGCGGGTGGCCGGTCCCCTGCAAAAGCTCAGCTTCGTCGACGTCCGCGACCTGGTCGACGCCATCGTGTGCATGGCCGCTGATCGGCGCCTCGGCTCGTTCACCTATTTCACCGGCCACGCCAGCAGCATGGACATCGGCCAGCTGTGGCGGGCGCTGGGCCGCGCCGTCGGAAGGCGCGTCGTCGTGGTTCCGGTGCCACGCTGGGTGCTGTACCTGGTGATGCGTCTGTCCACCTTCGCCACCTGGCTCCTGGGCCGCAAGAATCAGCTCGATCGGAAGCAATACCTTCAGATGAAGGCGCCGGCGTTCGTGTGCACCAGCGACAAGCTGAACCGCGACCTCGGGTGGCGCGCCCAGTACGACCTGGTTTCATGCGTGGAAAATGCCGCGAATGGCTACCGGGCATCCGCGCTGCTGCGCAGCTAACCCGGCCGTAACCTTTTTGTCGCTGGCGACACCAAGCGCCTCGACATGAAGACAACTCCCCGGTTTTCGGCGATGTCGTACCTGGTGGGCGCATTGATTGGCTGCGCGTCGGGCAGCGGCGCGGATGGCCGCGACGCCGGCTCGGGCGGCGCGCCGATGGGGATGACCGGAGGCACTGGCGGCGGTGACGGCGCCGGTGGCGGCACCGGTGGCGGCAATGGCCCCGGCGGCACCGGCCCGGCGGCGATGGACGCCGGGGGCACCGGGCAGTCCGACGTTTCGCCGCCGCGCTTTCCGGACGCGGGCGCCACCCCGGTCGGTCCGACGCCGCCGGCGTCATGGGTCAACGTCACCGCCAACCTGGCCGGGATGCCCTCCGAGTGCGGCAACACCCCCTATCTGGCCGCTCACCCGGCGTTCGATCTGCTGATCACCAGCGTCGCCCAGCACGGCCTGTGGGTCAGCAGCGATGGCGGCACCAGCTGGCGCCAGCTGTGGCCCACCGCCGGCAGCGCGCAGATCACCAACCGCGGCTCGTCGATCGTCTTCGATCCGCAGCACCTCGAGACCTTCTGGGAGTCGGGGATCTACAACGGTCCCGGCGTGTATCGCACCGACGACAACGGTGTCACCTTCACCGCGCTGGGCAACGCCCACCACATCGATTCGGTCAGCGTCGATCTGAGTGATCCGGCCCGGCTGACGTTGCTGGCTGGCGGTCACGAGCAAAAGCAGACCCTTTATCGGTCGGCCGACGGCGGCAAGACCTGGATCAACGTCGGCATGAACCTGCCCACCGGGACGAACTTTTGCACCAACGCGCTGGTCATCGACCGGAACATCCACCTGGTCGGCTGCTCGGGCTACGCGGGCGGTACCGACGGCGTGTTCCGTACCACCGACGGCGGCCAGAGCTGGAAGCAGGTCAGCACGGCCTCGGCCGCCGGCCTGCCGCTGTGGGCGTCGGACGGGACGATCTACTGGTCGCTGATCTACGACCACGGGCTGATCAAGAGCACCGACCTCGGCAGCACCTGGACCCAGACCATCCAGCCCGGCACGCTGAAGA
>DATLVT010000732.1:0-2173 GCA_035577105.1 Polyangia bacterium | reverse complement strand
GTCCAGCACCAGCGCCATGACCTCCTTGTCGGCCTCGCTGAACCCGGCCTGCTTGCAGTCATAGGCCGGATTCATGATGACGCTGGCGCTCTCGCTGTGAACGACGCCCATGGTGTGGGCCCATTCGTGGAGGAAGATCACCAGCTCCTTGTGAACCTTGCGATCACCATAGATGCGCTGTCGCTCGTCAGGGGACAGCAGACGCAGCTCTTGATCCAGAAGGCGGCCCTCCTGCTCGTCATCCATGCCGCGCAGGATGAGGTGCCTGGACAGATAGCGCGCGTTCCCGATCTGGTGGACGTTCGTGGCCACGCCGCGAAACGGGGTCACCAGGCCCACCACCCAATCCACGTCGCGCGCCGGATCGGTCGTCTCCAGCTCGGTCCCGGCGGCGTCCAGGGTGGTGTCGGTCTGGGGGCGTTTCCATTCGCGCAGGCTCTCGATCTCGAACCGGACGTTGAAGATCGGTTCCACGACGCGGTTCAGTCGCTCGACCTGGACACGCATCTTTCCCTGCCAGCGCACCACCACGTTTCGATAGCCGGCGTCGGCGTAAAACCGCAGGCGCACCACCCGGGGCTCCGTGGCGATGTTGGGCGCCGGCGACACATCCAGCGCGGCCGGCGCCAGCTGCTGGGCGGCCTCGCGCTGCTCCCGCACCGGGGTCTTCCAGCGCTGAAAGTCGAACAGGCCGGGTTTCTTGTCCTCCGCGCGGACGGCCGCCGGTAACGCCAGCGTCGCCGCGATCAGAGTCGCAACAGCAATCCGCCACATGGCGGAAACGTACTGAAAAACCGGCGGACGCGGGGCGAAAAACAGCGCGAGGCGGCCGCCGGCCGGGGCCTAGACGCTGGTCTTGACCTTGAACGACCGCTTGATCATCCCGAACCAGAAGCCGGTGCCCAGGACGGCGACCACGATCAGCGCCGGTGCGCTGAACCCTCCCAGGTGCGCCGGCGCCACCATGCCAAACAGCATCGGCCCCGAGGCATAGGTGTTAAAGCGGGAGGCCTTGCCGGCGACAGCGGCCATCTTGGCGGCGTCGGGGTGGGGAGTGCCGGCGGCCATCCCGCCCAGGATCTTCTTCTGGCGCGGCCAGATGATGAACCAGACGTTGAACCACATGACGATCGCCAGCAGCATGGCCAGCTGGATCCACATCGCGCGGCCGGTCATCTTTCCCGCGTCGTCGTGCATGTTGTGCTCGGGCGCGACGTAGTGCCAGACGAACAGGGCCAGACCGAAGATAAGCGTGTACATGGCGCCCCAGCGGAACCAGTAGAACGCGCGCAGCAGCAGCGCCGGGTTCACCTTGGGCTTCAGCTCCTTGTCCAGGCCTCCCTGGAACGGCACGTTCACCAGGTTGAAGAAGTAGAGGTGACCGAGCCAGATGATGCCGAACATGATGTGACCCCAGCGCAGGAGGTACGGAATGATGGCGGCGTTGGTCAATACGTCCATGAAAGCTCCTCCAGGTTTCTCGGTTCACCGTTGCCGGCTGGACGCGGACATATCATCAACCGCCCGGCCTGGCTAGGCATTGGCGACAAGCGTGTTCCTGGCGCGACAGGTCTGGCCGTGAGATCTTGGCCTGCTAAGACAGAAGCGATGCTCTTGCACAGGATCCAAACCGCAGCGCGGGCCGCCGGAATCCTCGGCGGCGCCTGGGCCGCGCTGGCGTCGGCCTTCTTGCCCGGCTGCGCGGCGCGTGCGCCCCAAGGTTCGGCCGCGGCGGCCGCCGCTGTTCCCATCATCGGGAAAAAGCGCGCCGAAGGCCCCCACTTCGTGGCGGTGGCGCCCACCGCCGGTGACGGCGCGGCCAAACCGGCCGGGCTGTCCGCGCTGGAAGACGAGCTGCACCGGGCGATGACCGAGCTGGGCACGCAGGGCAAGCCGCCGCCTTACTTCATCAGCTACGAGGTTCACGACCGCACCGAGGTGGTGGTGTCGGCCAGCTATGGCGCGCTGGTGCAGTCATCGGAGAATCGGGCCCGGACGCTGGACACCGACGTGCGGGTGGGTGACTACAAGCTCGACTCGACGCACATCATCCGCTCCGACGGCTTCGATATGTCCTCGGCGTTCGGCGGGCGCGGGGCGGCCTTGCCGCTGACCGATGATCCGGCGGCGCTGCGCGCGGTGGCCTGGATCGAGACCGACCGGCGATACAAGG
>DATLVT010000731.1:0-8988 GCA_035577105.1 Polyangia bacterium | reverse complement strand
AAAGTGGTCGATGTCCACGAAGATCAGGGCCAGCGGCGTGTTGTGCCGGGTGGCGTAGGCGAACTCCTTGTCCAGGCAATCGGTGAAATATTTTCGGTTGAAAACCTTGGTCAGCCCGTCGCGCAGCGCGGACTCGAACATCTGGCGCTGGAAAACCTCGTCCAGGTGATCGTGGTAAGTGAAGCGAAGAATGGTCGTCGAGCCGACCATGATCTTGTCCCCGTCGGCCAGCTCGCGCCGATCGATGCGCACGCCATTGCAGAACGTCCCGTTGGTCGACCCCAGGTCCTGCAGCACCACGACCTGGTTGTCCTCGAACGAAATCTGGCAGTGTTCGCGCGACACCCCTTCGTCGTTGAGGCGCAAGGTCACCTTGGGACCGCGACCGATGACGGTCTTTTCACCCTGGATCTTGAACATCTCGCCGGCGCTGACACCGGCCAGAACGATCAGATAGGCGCGGTTCCGCTTGTCACCGTCGGGCGCACGATCGGGCGGCACCGCTGGCTGCGTACGCGTGATGTGCTGCCTGGGCACATCGCCCTCCCCTGCCATCCGACAATTTTAGCGCGAAACCCGCAGCGCGCCTAACGCGCCGTGCGCCACCTCGTCTAGTGGCGCAGTCGCTTGCCTGTCGCGGGGTCGATTCGCCAGCGAAAGCGGCCGGCCGCGCCGAGATCATCGGCCAGCCGGATGCGAATGGCCTCGGCCTTCTTGAGGGCCGGGACGGCGTCCACGCCGAGCAGAAGGGCGCAGGTGGTGGACAGGATCGGCTCGTGGGAGACCAGCGCCACCGACGTGGCGTCGCCGTTTTCGGCCAGAAGGTCGCGGATCGCCACGGCATCAGCGTCAGGAATCAGCGCCCGGGTCACGACGATGGCCCGGCGGTATCCGGTCATGGCAGCGACAATCTCGGCGGTTTGAACGGCGCGCACCAGGGGACTGGAGATGATCAGCGAAAACCGCGCGCCATGCCGGGCCAGCGACTGTCCCACCCGGCGCGCGTCAGCCCGGCCGCGCTTGGTCAGCGCGCGGTCTTCATCGCGCCAGGCGCGCGCCTCGGCCTCGCCATGCCGGATCAGCGTGACGCGCATGGCCCGAACGCTATTGCTGACCGTGGGGTCCAGTGTCGCCCGGGCCCGAGGGCAGCGAATCAGACTCCGGCGACGGGACAGCCAGCCCGGCCGGTCCGGGCGACTGCGGCTGCTCGCCAGCGCTGGGACCACCTCCGGCCGGGGCAGCGACCGCGGCGGCTGGCGGCGGCGTCGGCGCCGGACCGGGATCAATTCCGTGCTGTCGCAACGCCGCCAGGTAGTGATCGCGCTCGGCGATGGCGGTCAGCAATCGCTGGCGCATCGTATCGTTGTTCTGTTTCAGGCGGGAGATCTCGGAGAGGTCGCGCTGGCGCGTCGAATCGACCTTCGAGGCGCGGGCGAAGGCCTTCAGGAACTCCGCCTGGGTCATCTCGACCATGGGGGTGGCCCGATAGCGACCGACGTCCGCCTTGTCGAGGTACCCCTCGGCGGCCAGACCCAGCAGCGCCTTTGATACGGCCGGCTCGCCGGCGCCAATGGCCAATGCGATGTCGACCGGTGTGAAGGCGTCGTTGGTCGCCGCCAGGCGTTTGAGCTCGTCGAACAGCTCCTGCCGATCGACTTTCGCACCGCCATCCGACCCACTGCCGAAGGAGCTCTTGCCACTCGAGTGGCTTCGCTTCAGGCTCATCGAGGCTTCTCCTTGTCCCTGTGACGGCCTGCCTTATACCACCAAACGCTCGCGTCCAGACCGCCTTCGCAGAACTCGCTGCAAACGGTGGTCAGCGGCGCTTGCGGCGTTTGCCACCGCCCCCGCCGCGCGACGGCGCCGGCGAACCCGGCAGCGCGGCGTCGCCCCCCCCGGCCAGCGCCGGCTGCTGCCACAACCGCAGAGATTCCGGATCGCGTCGGTAACGCCGGACCAGGTACACCAGCAACGCCAGACCCAGCGCCACCGAGGCAATGCCGATGGCCTGCGACGTTGACAGCGGGCCGACGTTGCCCCGCTGGTCGTCGTCGCGGACGATCTCGATGAGCGGACGCATGATGCCATAACCCAGCACCCAGCCCAGGAAGACCTGGCCGGAAAACTTCCGGTACTTGCGCAGCAACATCAGCAGGCCGAACAGGCCCAATCCGACCAGCGATTCATAGAGCTGGGTCGGGTGGACCGGATAGGACCACAGCGAATCGCGAGCCAACCCGAAATCGTGGACGTGGTGCTTCCAGGCCGGGCTCTCCTGGGGAAACCGGATGGCCCAGGGCAGATCGCTGCGCGCGCCGAAGTCGCACCCGAACAACAGGCAGCCAATCCGGGTGATGGCCGTTCCCAGCACGACCTGCGGCGCCGCCACGTCAGCCCATTTGAGCAGCGGGATCTTCCGCTTGTAGCAGCCATACCAGCTGGCCAGAAAGCCACCGATCATTCCGCCGTAGGCCACCAGGCCCCCGCGGTTGACCATGAAGATCTCCAAGAAATTGTCGAAATCAGAAAGATTGGTCAGAACGTAAAGCAGCCGCGCCCCGATGATCGACCAGACCGCCGTCCACATGTAGATGGCGGCGGCGTCCTCCTGGCGAATGCCGTCCTGCTTGGCAAAGCGCATGGCCAGAAACCAGCCGACGATCAGCGACGTCCCCAGCATCACGCCGTACGAATAGATGGGCACCGGTGTCCAGGGCCGGGCGAACCCGGCCCCTGACGGGAACCACGACCCCGACTTGAAGCCAATCAGCAACTCGGCGCCCACCAGCATGTACAGCGGCGTCGAGCTGCGCGGCAGCTTGGGATCGCGCCGCCGCCTGACAACGTCGCGCACGAACGACACCACCGCCAACGCCAAGGCCAGGATTAAGAGCAGCTTTGACGGGATATTGACCAGAATCGGCCGCATGTGCCGGGAAACCTAACAGGGGAAGCACGGGAGGGCCAGGAGAAGCGGGCAAATGAAAAACGCGCGCGTCGCGTCCTCATGGAACGCGCCGCGCGCGGTAAAACGTGAACTGTATCGCCTAGGTGTTCTTGGGGGCGTCGGTGTATTCGGCGTCGATCACGTCGTCCTTGCCGCCGGGCGCAGCGCCCCCCGGTGCGCCGCCCCCGTCCCCGCCCTGCGCGCCCTCGCCGCCGCCCGTCGCGCTGGAAGCCGCGCGATACAGGACCTCGGCCATCTTGTGCGACGCCTTCTGCAGCTTCTCGAAGGCCGCCTTCAGCGCGTCGGCATCTTTGGGATCCCGATTGGCCTCCAGCGTGGTCTTGCTCTCCTTCAACGCTTCCTCAAGTTCGGCCTTGTCGCTGTCGGGGATCTTGTCGCGGTTTTCGTCCAGGTGCTTCTGCACGGTGAAGCTCAGCGACTCAAGCTGATTGCGTGCCTCGATGGCCTCACGCCGCTTCTTGTCCTCGCTTTCGTGCTCCTGGGCGTCCTTGACCATCCGCTGGATGTCCGCCTCGGAGATGCCCGACGACGCGGTGATGGTGATGTGCTGCTGCTTGCTGGTCGCCTTGTCCTTGGCCGACACGTTGACGATGCCGTTGGCGTCGATGTCGAAGGTGACCTCGATCTGCGGCATCCCGCGCGGCGCCGGCGGCAACCCGTCCAGGCCGAACTTCCCCAGCAGACGGTTGTCCGTCGCCATGGGCCGCTCGCCCTGGAACACCTTCACCTCGACGGAGCTCTGATTGTCCGCCGCCGTGGAGAACACCTCTGACTTCTTGGTCGGGATGGTCGTGTTGCGCGGGATCAGCGTGGTCATGACGCCGCCTAGGGTCTCGATGCCCAGCGACAGCGGCGTGACGTCCAGGAGCAACATGTCCTTGACGTCGCCCGACAGAACACCGGCCTGAACCGCCGCGCCCAGCGCGACCACCTCGTCAGGATTGACGCCCTTGTGCGGCTCCTTGCCGAAGAACTCCTTCACCAGCTTCTGCACCATGGGGATGCGGGTCGAACCGCCGACCAGGACCACCTCGGCGATCTCGGAGGCTTTCTTGTTGGCGTCGGTCAGCGCCTTCTTGCACGGCTCGATGGTGCGGTTCACCAGATCGCCCATCAACTGCTCCAGCTTGGCCCGCGACAGCTTGACCTGCATGTGCTTGGGGCCGCTGGCGTCGGCGGTCAGAAACGGCAGGTTGATCTCGGTCTCCGCCACCGACGACAGCTCGATCTTGGCTTTTTCGGCCGCCTCGCGCAGACGCTGGATGACCATCTTGTCCTTCGAGACATCGATCCCCTGGTCCTTCTTGAACTCGGCGATCAGCCAGTCCATGACCTGCAGATCGATGTCGTCACCCCCCAGGTGGGTGTCGCCGTTGGTCGACACCACCTCGACGACCTTCTCGCCGACCTCCAGGATGGAGATGTCGAACGTACCGCCGCCAAAGTCGTAGACGGCGATGAGGTGGTCCTTGCCCTTGTCCAGACCGTACGCCAGCGCCGCCGCGGTCGGCTCGTTGACGATGCGCTTGACGTCCAGTCCGGCGATGCGGCCGGCGTCCTTGGTCGCCTGGCGCTGGGCATCGTTGAAATACGCCGGCACGGTGATGACCGCCTCGGTGACTTTTTCGCCCAGATAGTCCTCGGCCGCTCTTTTCAGCTTGCCCAGGATCTTCGCCGAGACTTCAGGCGGCGAGTTCTTCTTGCCACGAATCTCGACGACGGCCTCCCCGTTGGAGCCGCGGACGATCTTGTAGGGGATGCGCTTCGTCTCTTCGCCGACCTCGTCGAACCGACGGCCCATGAAACGTTTGATCGAATAGACCGTGTTCTCGGGGTTCGTGATCGCCTGGCGGCGGGCGATCTGCCCGACCAGAACCTCACCCTTGTCGTCCCAGGCCACCACCGACGGTGTCAGCCGGCCACCCTCTTCGTTGGGGATGACCTTGGGGTCCTTGCCCTCCATGATGGCGACGACCGAGTTGGTGGTGCCGAGGTCGATTCCGATTATCTTGCCCATTGTGGGATTTCCCTTCGCTCTATCTTCGTGTGGATTTGAAAATGATTCTGAGGCGTTACCATCACAGCCTCATGGGTTTTGAAAGTAAGCACGTGACCTTGTCCGTCAAGCAAAGAACCTGCCGACGGTCGCAGTTGGGTTGGTTGGCGTCCGGACGAGAATCGCTATACTGAACGGATGTTTCATCCCGTGGTCTCGGCCTGGCTGGCGCGACGATTCGCCGCGCCCACGCCGGCGCAGGAAAAAGCCTGGCCGCTGATCGCCGAGGGACGCGACGTGCTCGTCACCGCGCCGACGGGGTCGGGCAAGACGCTGGCGGCCTTCCTGGCCTGCCTCGACCGCCTCATCGTCGAGGCGATGGATCGGGGCGGCGTCCTCGACGATCGCACGGCCATTCTTTACGTGTCGCCTCTCAAGGCGCTGTCGAACGACATCAGACGGAATCTGGAAGAGCCGCTGGCCGAGCTGCGTGACCTGGCCGTCGAGATGGGCTATCCGGCGCCCCCCATCCGAACGGCGGTACGAACCGGCGACACCACCGCGCGGGAGCGACGCGAGGCCACCCGCCGCCCGCCGCACGTCCTGGTGACCACGCCCGAGTCGATGTACATCCTGCTCACCTCCGACTCGGGGCGAAAGGCACTGCGCGACGTGCGCACGGTGATCGTCGACGAGATCCACGCCGTCGCCGCCGACAAACGCGGCGCCCACCTGGCCCTGTCGCTGGAGCGCCTGGAGGCCCTGGTGACCGGCGCGGGCGGCGGCCAGCTGCAGCGCATTGGCCTGTCGGCGACCGTCAACCCGCTGACCGTCGCCGGGCGACTGCTGTGCGGCGCCGGGCGCGAGCTGCCGGCGGTGGTCGACGTGGGCCAGCGGCGCGATCTGGACCTGGGGATCGAAGTCTTGCAGGACGAGCTGGGCGCCGTCTGCACCAACGAACAGTGGGGTGAGATCTACGACCGGCTGGCCGACATGGCCCGCGCCCATCGCTCGACGCTGGTCTTCGTCAACACCCGCCGCCTGGTAGAACGGGTGGCGCACCATCTGGGCGAACGGCTGGGTGAAAACGTCGTCGCCGCCCACCACGGCAGCCTGTCCCGCGAACGACGCCACAAGGCCGAACGCCGCCTGAAAGACGGCGAATTGAAGCTGGTGGTGGCGACGGCGTCGCTGGAGCTGGGCATCGACGTGGGCACCGTTGACCTGGCGTGCCTGGTCGGCTCGCCGCGATCCATCGCTACGGGATTGCAGCGCATCGGACGGTCGGGGCACGCGCTGCAGGCGGTTCCGAAGGGCAGGCTGTTCCCGCTGACGCGTGATCAGCTGGTCGAATGCGCGGCGCTGGTGCGGGCGGCGCGGCGGGCGCAGATCGACGCCGTGGCCCTGCGCGACGCCCCGCTGGACGTGCTGGCCCAGCAGATCGTGGCCATGTGCGCCTGCGAAGACTGGGACGAAGACGCTCTCTTCGATCGCTGCCGGAGGGCGGCGCAGTACGCGGCGCTGGAGCGAAAGCAGTTCGATCAGATCGTCGACATGCTCTCGGAAGGGATCGCCACCAGCCGCGGGCGAGCGGGGGCGATGCTTCATCGGGACGCGGTGGCGCGGCGGCTGCGCGGACGGCGCGGGGCGCGCCTGGGGGCGCTGACCTCGGGCGGCGCCATCCCCGACAACGCCAACTACAACGTGGTCCTGGAGCCGGAAGGGACCTTGATCGGAACGCTGGACGAAGATTTTGCCATCGAGACCCTCTCGGGCGACGTCATCCTCCTTGGCAATTCTTCGTGGCGTGTGCGGCGGGTCGAGTCGGGCCGGGTGCGCGTCGAGGACGCCGCCGGCGCGCCGCCCACGATCCCCTTCTGGCTGGGCGAAGGTCCCGCCCGCACGCGCGAGCTATCCGCCGAGGTGGCGGCCCTTCGTGAAGAAGCCACGGTGTCAGTGCCCGACGACGCGCCCGCTGCGCGCGAGCGGTTGCTGGCCAGCCTGATGCAAAGCTGCGCGCTGGATCGGCGCGGTGCGGACCTGCTGCGCGATTACCTGCGTGCCGGCCAGGCCGCGCTGGGCGCCGTCCCCACCCAGGCCCGCATCATCGCCGAACGATTTTTCGACGAGGGCGGCGGCATGCAGCTGGTCATCCACGCGCCTTTCGGCGGGCGCATCAACCGCGCCTGGGGCATGGCCCTGCGCAAGCGGTTCTGCCGCAGCTTTGACTTCGAGCTGCAGGCCGCCGCCACCGACGACGGCATCGTGCTGTCGCTGGGGGCTCAGCACAGCTTCCCGCTGGAGACCGTCTTTCAGATGGTGCGCCCCGACGACGTCGACGAGCTGCTGACCCAGGCGGCGCTGCAAGCGCCCATGTTCGAGACGCGCTGGCGCTGGAACGGCATGCGGGCGCTGGCTCTGCTGCGCCAGCAGGGCGGCCGCCGTGTGCCGCCCCAGATCCAGCGCATGCGGGCCCAGGATCTGATGGCGGCGGTCTTCCCCGGGCAGCTGGCCTGTCAGGACAACCACGGCGGCGGTCCCATCGAGGTGCCGGATCACCCGCTGGTGCACGAGACGGTGCGCGACTGCCTGACGGAGGCCATGGACGCCGCCGGGCTGCGTGCCATGCTGACCGATCTGCTGGCCGGACGCATCGAGACCATCGCCCGGGACGTGCCCGAGCCGTCGGTCTTTGCGCACGAGCTGCTGAACGCCAACCCCTACGCATTTCTCGACGACGCGCCCCTGGAAGAGCGGCGCACGCGGGCGGTGGCGGTGCGGCGCGGGTTGCCGGCCGACGTCGCCGATCGCATCGGCGGCCTGGATCCGGCGCGCATCGCCGAGGTGGTGGCCGAGGCCCAACCCGACGTGCGCGGTCCCGACGAGCTGCACGATCTGCTGCTGGATCTGGGCGGTTTGCCGGAGGCGCTGGCCCTGGCCCGGGGCTGGGACGGATTCTTCGATGACCTGGTGGCCGCCCGCCGCGCCGCCCGGCTGGTGGGCGGCGCCGTGCCGCTGTGGATCGCCGCCGAGCGCCGCTCGCTGGCGACGAGTGTCTGGCCCGCGGCCACCTTCCTGCCCGACGTCGTGGAGCCCCCGGCGCGACGAGCGCCGTCATGGACCGATCGCGACGGCGCCCTGACCGAGGTCGTGCGCGCGCACCTCACCCTGGTCGGACCGACGACCGCGTCCCGGCTGAGCGCCCGGCTTGACGTGCCGTCGTCCGACATCGAAGCGGCCCTGGCCCGCGTCGAGATGGAAGGCGGCGTCCTGCGAGGCCGGTTCAATTCTGAACTAGAGAATGAAGAACCGCTTCGCGTGGGGGAGGGACGGCTTGGCCGGCCCGAGCCCATCGCGGGGGGCGCGGGACCCTCCCAGGGTCCCGAATTGATCAACGGACGGCTTGGCCGGCCCGAGCCCATCGCGGCGGGCGCGGGACCCTCCCAGGGTCCCGAATTGCAGTGGTGTGACCGGCGGCTCCTGGCGCGAATCAACCGGCGGATGCTGGACGGTCTGCGCCGCGAGATCGAACCGGCCACCACGGCGGAGTACCTGCGCTTTCTGCTGGGGTGGCAACACGTGCGGCCGGGAACCCAGCTGGCGGGGCGGGCGGGACTGGCGCAGGTGGTGGCGCAGCTGCAAGGATTCGAGATCGCGGCCGGGGCCTGGGAACGGGAGATCTTGCCGGCGCGGGTGACGGGGTACGATCCGGCCTGGCTGGACGCGCTCTGTCTGTCCGGCGAGGTGGCCTGGGGCCGGCTGGCGTCGCGCGAATCGGCCAGCGCCCCCAGCCGAGCGGCGCCCATCGCCCTGGTACAAAGGCGCGACCTGGGCTGGATGCTCTGTCCCACCAAGGACGACGTCGTGACCGGGCTGTCGGCGGGAGCGCAGGATGTGCTGCGCTTTCTGGGCACGGCCGGGGCTAGTTTTCTCGATGAGATCATCGCCGGCGCCGGCCGCCTGCGCAGCGAGGTGGAGGATGCGCTGTGGGAGCTGGTCAGCGCGGGGCGGGTGACCGGGGACG
>DATLVT010000730.1:0-3899 GCA_035577105.1 Polyangia bacterium | reverse complement strand
GGACGACAGAGAATCCCATCACCCTGACCAGCAGCGGCAGTTCGAAATCGTTTTCATTTCCGAAGGCCGGCTTTTTCCCCTACCGCTGCAACATTCACCAGTCCTCGATGATCGGCGTCATCTGGGTCACCGACTGACGCTCAGGACGTCGTCGTTCCCGCCAGCCAGTTCGGGAGCATTGACGACGGATCGAACTTGGGATCGATCTCGAACGCGACGCCGCTCTCCGTCAGCAGCTTCTGCAACTGACCGGCCTTGAAGGCGTCGAAGACCTCCGAGGCGCCGCCCACGAACTGGCCGCCCACGAACACCTGCGGAATGGTGACCGAGCCGCTGCGCGCGGCGACGGCGGCGCGCACCTTGCCGCCGCGATCGTCCTTCTGATACGCGACCGAATCGATGTCGATCGACCGGTAGGGAATGCCGCATTTCTTGAACAGCTTGCGCACCGACCAGCAGAACTCGCACCACTCGAACGCGAACAGCACCACCGGCTGCGCGCGATCGGACAGCAGGTCGCGCACGAACGCCTCGACCTCCGCCGTCGCCTTCACCAGCGGCGCGGCCGCGACCGCGGTGGGGGGGCGAATTTCACAAGTCGCCGGCGTCGCCGAACTGGCGATGGCGATCTCCTCCTCGGTCATCTCCACGGCGACCCCGTCGAACAACGGCGTGCTGAGATAACGCTCGCCGGTGTCGGGCAGCATGCACAGGACGGTCGAACCGGCGGGGGCCGCGGCGCACACCGTCAGCGCGCCGGCGAACGTGGCGCCGCCCGACGTGCCGGTGAAGATCCCCTCTTGCTGGGCCAGGGCGCGCGCCAGCCGCATCGCCTCGCCGCTGTCGATGGGCACCACGCGATCGACGACGCCGCTCTTCAGCGCGTCCTCGGTCAGCCTGGGGATGAAATCAGGCGTCCACCCCTGCACCAGGTGCGGTCGGAACAGGGGATGGCTGGCCACGATTGATCCGTCCGGCTCGCGCGGTTGCGGGATGCCACTGCTCAACATGGGGGAATTGTCCGGCTCGCACAGCACGATCTTTGTCTCGGGTCGTTCCTGCCGCAGCACGCGACCGACGCCCTTCAGCGTCCCGCCCGTCCCGGCGCCGGTCACCCAGTAATCCAGGCGCTCGCCCGCGAAGTCGTCCAGGATTTCGCGCGCCGTCGTCCTCGAGTGAACATCGGCGTTCGCCTCGTTCTCGAATTGCCGGCACAGGAACCATCCGTTGGCCTGCGCCAGCTCGACGGCCTTGGTCAGCATGCCGGTCCCCTTCTTCCACGCCGGCGTCAACACCACCTTGGCGCCGAGAAATCGCATCATCTTGCGCCGCTCGATGCTGAAGTTTTCGGCCATGACGATGACCAGCGGATAACCTTTGGTGGCGCACACCATGGCCAGGCCGATGCCGGTGTTGCCGCTGGTCGCCTCGATGACCGTCTGACCCGGCTGCAGCTTGCCGCTCTTCTCGGCGTCTTCGATCAGTCCCAGGGCCAGGCGGTCCTTCACCGAACCCAGGGGGTTGAACGCCTCGACCTTGACGTAGAGGTTCACGTGCGAAGGAGCGAGCTTCCGGATCCGCACGACCGGCGTTCGTCCGATGGTCTCCAGAATGCTGTCGTACTTCGCCATGCCCTCTTCTAGCGCATCGGCGGCGCCTGGGCGTTGTTGTCCGCCGGGCAACAGATCGCTGCTTTTGCGCCTACAAACGGCGACGGCCATTCGCGTTCAACGCAAAACGATAATCCATGGAATTAGATGGGTTTGCCGATTACTGCCCATAAGAAAGTGTTGGTCTGATTACTGCTTGAAATGTAGTCAATGCGCGTTCGAGGAATGCCGGGAGTGTTCGGGGTCATCTTCGGTCTGGGATCGGCGGCGCTGGCGACGTCGGGCTGCGCGCCCGGCTCCACCGCCGGCCAGGGCCTGGCCAGCGACGCGCTGGTGCAGGGCAATGGCCTGGTCAACATCAACGGGCTGTCGTCGTTCAATGGACTGGCGACGGGCAACGGCCTCAGCTCGTTCAATGGCCTGGCCAGCTTTAACGGCCTGGCCACGACGAACGGTCTTCTCACCACCGCCGATGGTCGCAACACCGTCGCCTACCTGGTTCGCTGCGCGCTGCCGGCCGATCGCTCGATCAGCAAGACAGTGAACGGCACCACGTACAAGTTCGTCGGCAGCATCGGGCTGGCCCCCGAATGGGAGACCGGCGCCTGTGACCGCGACTGTCAGGAAAAGGTGTCGGCCTGCATGATGGCGCTGGTGAACACCACCGGCGTTCACGTGCCGCTGTGGTTGACGTCGTCGATCCCCGAGATCGGCTGGGGGCAGAAGGCCAGCTACCCGGACATGGAGGGTGCGTTCTTCGGAAACATCTTCGTCACCGACGCCTCGGGCAAGGTGCCGGCCTATTATTGCGAGGGCGAGCAGCACGTGGGGCTGGTCCCCGGGCGCATCGGCGCCGATCAGACCAATTCACCGTATCGCAATCCCTGGGGCAGCGGCGGCCTGTGCGCCGGCGAAGGTCACTGCGACACCACCGGCGTGCCCAGCACCGACGGCCGGCCGGACGGATATGCCTCGTGCCACGGCTACCCGCACGTGGTGACGGTGTGGCGCAGCGCCGCCTTCCAACCGCAATTTGAACCGACCACAAAGTACAGCATCAAGAACGTCCACAGCGGCAAGGTCATCGACTGGGACAAGGCCAGCTCCCTGGTCCAGCAGTGGACCAACTATGGCACGGACAACCAGCTGTGGAAGTTCGTGGCCGTGGACAAGTCCACCGTCCGCATCGCCTCCTCCGCGAACGAGAATCGCTGCCTGCAGCTCATGCCGGGCTCTGGCGACGTTTCGACGATCCAGGTGGCCACCTGCGCGGCCGGCAACAAGAACCAGCTCTGGAACGTCGCCACCACCAACGGTCGCAGTCCCGAGAGCTACGGGCAGTTCTTCAAGTTCCGCAGCGCCGCGATCAGCAGCCGTTACATCGAAGTCCCCGAGCAGAGCGACTCCAACGGAACCGGCCTGACGGCCGATGGCTTCGGCCCCCAGGACAACGAGCTCTGGCGGCTGAGCGTCGCGCCGTGACGGGCAGGGGCCGGCGGCTTTCTCCTCAGCGCTCCGTGTACTTGTAGATCTTCTTGCAGCCAAAGTTTTCGACGACGTAAAGGCTGTCCTGGGGGTCGAACGCGGCGCCCATCGGATTTTCGAAGGCGGCTTGATCGGGAGGGCCCGGCAAGGGCGAGAGCCGCGTCCCATCCGGACGGAAGCGATCGATCCCCCTGGCGCTGCTCCAGAAGACCGTCCCCTCGCTGTCGACGGCCAGCATGCGGCGGGCCGTCGTGTCGGCGGCCCGCGCGAACACGCTGACGGTTCCGTGGACGTTGATCTTCAGCAGGGCGCGCCCGGCTGGTTCCGAGATGCTGCCCACGTTGACGACGTACAGCGTGCCGTCGGGTGCGCTGGCGATAGCTTCAGGAACATTGAAGAGCGCTCCGCTGGCGAACACCTTGAGGGACAGCGGGTTCAGCTTGACCCGGTAGACGCGTGAGGCACCCGCGTCGGTGACGAACAGGCTGCCCGCCAGCGACCCACGCCCGATGGCCACTGCCTCGCCCTGGGTCTGCAGGCCAGAGATCAGATCGCTGAACGTGGCCCCCGCCTGAAACGGCGCCGAACGAACCGTCTTCAGGCTGACCGCGAACAGCTTTCCCACCGCCTGGTCGATGACGCCCCACGGGCTGAAATTCTCAGCGGCGAAGAAGTTGGTGTCGTCCCGTCCGTTGATGATCTTGGCGTGGCGATCAAGCTTGGAGATCCCGGCGTTGGCGACGGGATAGATGTTGCCCGCGCTGTCGCTGGTCAGACCTTGCCAGCACAGACCGTCGGCGGGCT
>DATLVT010000729.1:0-17711 GCA_035577105.1 Polyangia bacterium | reverse complement strand
CTGGCGGCCGCCGATTGCGCCGGCGACAAACCGATCTGCGACGGCACCACGCGCACCTGCCGTGGCTGCACCGCCGCCGCTGACTGCCCCGGGGCGACGCCGGTCTGCGTCGCCAGCGGCGCCTGCCATGAATGCAGCGCCGGTAACATCGGTGCCTGCGCGGCGCCCAAGGGCCTTTGCGACCCCACCACCGATCGCTGCGTCGGCTGCGTCAGCGCCGCGACTTGCCCGGGCGACAAGCCGGTTTGCGACGGCGGCACCAAGGTCTGCCGTGGCTGCGGTGGCGACGGCGAGTGTGGCGGCACGACACCGGCGTGCTTGCCCAGCGGGGCGTGCGCTGAATGCTCGGCGACGAACCGCTCGGCCTGCCCGGCGGCGCGCTCGGTGTGCGACGTGGCGGGCGGCGGCGTCTGCGTCGGCTGCCTGACGAACAGTGACTGCGCCGGGCCCACCCCCTTCTGTTCTCCGGCCACGCACGCCTGCGTCCCCTGCACGGCCAGCGGCGCGCCCAGTTGCCCCGATCCGGCGCGCCCGGTCTGTCAGACGACCGGGCCCCTGGCCGGCGCCTGCACGGAATGCACGCCGACGAACGACGCCCTGTGCGTCGGCGCCAAACCGCGCTGCGTGGCCAGCGTCGGCCTGTGCGGCTGCAGCGACGTGAACGGCGACGGCGATTGCGGCGGTCCCACGTCCGGAAAGATCTGCAACGGCCCGGTCGGTATCTGCGTCCCCGGTTGCAGCGCCGCCCCCCTGCGCAACGGCTGCCCGGTGGGGCAGACCTGCAGCGACGTCACCGGCGCCGTGGGAAGCTGCGGCCCGGCGGGTGGTTGCGTCGTCAATGGCGACTGCGTGGCACCGACCACGGCGTGCGACACCGGCGTCACGCCGCACCAGTGCGTGCAATGTCTCAGCGACGCTGGCTGCCTGCTGCCCCAGGTCTGCTCGCCCACCACGCATGCTTGCGTCGAATGCACGCCGACCAGCTCCACGGCCTGTGTTTCCAGCGGCAGCGGCGCCCAGTGTCTGGCCGGCGGCACCTGCGGTTGTCAGGGCGACACCGACTGTGGCGGCGTGGCCTCCGGCCGGATCTGCGACGCCACCGTCCACAAATGCACCATCGGCTGCCGCGCCACCGGCGGCAATGGCTGTCCGGTGGGTCTGTCGTGCTCGTCCGCCGATGCCACCCCCGGCCACTGCGGTCCGCCGGTCGACGGCGGCAGCGACGGAGCCGCTGGCGACGGATCATCTGACAGGGGCGGCGACGGCTCGATCCCCGATGGCGGCGGCGACGGTCGCGACAGTGCCAGCGACGGGATGACGGCAGACCGCGCCGCCGACGGCCCGGGCGCTGATCGCCTGGCTGACGGCAACACCGGTGAAGGCAGCGGCAGCCGCGACGGCGTCTCGGCGGACGGCGCCAATGGTGGCGACGGTGGCGACACGACGTCCGGTCGCGACGGCGCCCTCGCCGATGGCAGCGGCCAGCTCAGCGACGGGCGCAACGATCAGGCCTACGGCGACGCGGCCATCGGCACGCGCGTCCTCAATCTCGCGGGCGGTGGCTGTCAGTGTGGCATCGGCCCGACCAGCGCGACCACCGGCTGGCAGGCAACGTCCGCCGCCTTCAGCCTGCTGGCGCTGACGCTCATCGCCCGCCGCCGCCGCCGCCACTAACGACGCACGTCCGTTCCTCCGAGGGCGCGGCTCTTGGCGCCCCTAGAACTGCTTCCAGAAGCGCCACAACCCGACGGTGGTGATCGGAACGTGGTTGTTGTGCGTCGGCTGTCCGGCTGGCGCCATGGTCGGGCACCACACCACCGGGTACCCGGGCATGCAGCCCTGGTAGATGACGCAGGTGGAAGGTGTGGCGGGATCGCCATCCCAGTCATACGGCAGGGTCTGCGTGCTGCAGCCGTTGCTCTTCAAGATGCGATCGCGGGCCACTATCGCGCCGGCGAAAGAATTCTGATCGTCGTTGACGTCGTGAGCGAACAGAGCGGCGATCGGCCCCTTGCACATCGGCAAGTTCACCTGGTTGCCAGAGGCGTTCCCCTGTCCGCGCACGATGCCCGCCCGCACGCAGCCGATGGTGTGGGTCAGCCACGATCCGCTGCTGAACCCAGCCATGAAGACCCGCGCCCGATCGACGCAGCTGCTGGCCGAGACCTCGGCCAGCACGGTGTCGAAGTAGGTGACGTCGGGACCGGTCGGCGAATATTCAAAGCAGGTGCCCACGGATTTCAGCGCCACCACGATGGCGTCGCTCTTCGAGGCGGTCTCGATCGGGAACGGAGTGCCGCCGTTTCCTCCGCAGCCGTGGCCAAGGATGATCAGCGGATAGGGCCGCTTCGGATCGTATCCGCTGGGCAGGTAAAGACGGTACGTGCGGGCCACGCCGCCCGACGTGGTGTTCTTTTGCACGTAGGTGGCCAGCGTTTGTCCTGCCGGCATGCCGCAACCGGCGCTGGCCATGGCCGGTGCACCGTCCGTCGCGGTGCCTCCGCTGTCTCGAGGCGCCGTCTCGGTGGCGGCGTCGTTCGCGGCGTCAACGGGGGCGGTGGTGCCGCCGCTGCCGGCGGTGGTGCCGCCGCTGCCCGGGCTGGTGGCGCCACCGCTGCCGGGGGTGCTGCCGCCGCTGCCGACGGACGCGCCGCCCGAGCCCCCTGAACCTGACATGCCTCCGCTCCCCGTCGTGGGCGGGCCGCTGTCAGAGGAGGTCGTGCATCCGGACCAGCTTGCAGCCGTTAACAACGAACCAATCAGGACCAGCCGACGCGTCGCGAACATGGTGGCCTCCTGTCAGCGTCAGTCGCGGATGATAACAGGTTGGTTCCCATTTCGACCGACCACCGTGTCGATCGTGATGGAATCTTGCACTCTTCTTGCGCGCAGCGTCTATCGCCGAGCCGCCGCAGTCGCCTTCCAGTAGCCCCCGGCTACCGCCAGGATCGCGACGTAGGCCCCAGCCACGCCCCTGTTGGTCCAGGCCATGGCCGCCAGCGCGATCAACGCCAGGACCAGCGCGACGGCCGGGAACCAGGGATAGGCGACGGCGCGAAACGGTCGTGGCAGCGCGGGCTCGCGTCGGCGCAGGGTGAACAGCGCCACCATGGACAGCGCGTACAGCGTCAGCGCGCCAAAGCCGGACAGCACGATCAACTCGGCGGTGTGACTGGACAGGATGGCGGCGATGCCGATGGCCGCGTTCACGATCAGGGCGACGGCCGGCGTGCCGGTGCGTGGATTGATGCGGCCGATGATGCGCGGGGCATACCCGGTGCGTCCCATCTCCAGCGCCGCGCGCCCGGCGGCCAGCACGATCCCGTGAAACGAGGCGACCAGGCCGAACAACCCCACGGTGATCAGCAGGTGATAAAGCGCGCCGCTGTTGCCGACGACGCGGCCCATGGCCAGCGGCAGCGGGCTGTCCGACGCCGCCGCGCCAGGCGACGGGAAGACGATGGCGGACCAGCCGGCCACGCCGATGCTGCTGAAGAACACGCCCAGCGCCAGCACGACCAGCGTGACCATGGCCCAGCCGAACCCGCGCGCCACGTCGCGCTGGGGATCGCGCGCCTCCTCGGCGGCGTTGGCCACGCCTTCTATGCCCAGGTACAGCCACACGGCGAAGGGCAGGCATGCGAACAGCCCCGTCCAGCCGTGGGGCAGCCCGTCCAGCGTGAGGTTGGCGAACTGAAAATGCGGCGCGGTCACCGCGATGAACAGCAGCAGCTCGCCAACGGCGGCGACGGTGACGAACAGCTCGAAGGCGGCCGCCTGCTTGATGCCCCAGATGTTCAACCCGGTGAACAGGACGTACGCGGCGATGGCGATCGCCGACGGCGGCACGGCGGGAAAGAACAGGTTGAAATAAGCGCCGATGGCGGCGGCGATGGCCGGCGGGGCAAAGAGAAACTCGACCAGCTGGGCCACGCCCAGCACCAGGCCGCCCAGCGGACCGAACGCCCGCAGTCCGAAGTCGAAGGCGCCGCCCGCGCGGGGCAGGGCACAGGCCAGCTCGGCATAGCTGAAGATGAACGTCACGTACAGGACCGTGGCGATGACCGTCGCTGCCAGCATCCCCCAGGTGCCGCCCAGGGGCAGGCCCAGGTTCCAGCCAAAGTACATCCCCGAGATGACGTACCCGACGCCGAGGCCCCAGAGCATGACGGGCCCCAAGGCTTTTTTGAGCTCGGTCATCGCGGGGCCATCACGGTGGTCAGCGGGGACGATACGCCTGCCGGCCCGGGCAGGACAATTCCTGGGCGACGGGGTGGCGGGGGCAGGGATTCGCAGCGGCCAAGCAAGGCAGTTCAGCTGGGAGGTGTTGATGTCTCGAACGCCAAGTCCGTTGTCTCTTGCCCTCTGTTTCCTGGTCGGCGCGTGCGGCGCCAGCATCGGTGGGTCGACCGGCGTTGATGCTGGCACCGGCGGCGTCACCGGCAGCGGCGGTGGCACACCGGGCACCGGCGGCACCGGCGGGGGCGTTTCACCCGACGCGCCGGCTTCCGACGATGACGCCGCAGCCTTCCCCGATGGCGCCGGCGACAGCGACGGAGGCGGAGGCCAGGGCGGAACAAGTGTGGGCGATGACGGCCCCCCGGACGCGCCGGCGTCAATCGATGCCGGCGGGAGCGGCGACCCTGCCCATCAGTCGGGCGGCCCCTTCGTTGGTCCGGCCATCGCCGCCGACTGCCCGGAGGATCCCACCGCCGGCTGGACCGAATACAGCGACACCTTTCACGTCGAACATCCTTACGACTTGCCGGAGGCGCAGCGGTTCAGCTTTCAGGACGGAATCTTCACCTTCTGGGTTCTGCCCACCGACAAGGCGCACCAGCCCGGCAACACCACCGACCCCCGCACCGAGGCCCGCTGGTCGAACTTCGCCAACAGTCGTCCCCACCTCTTCAGCGCCGACATGATGTTCGAAACCCCGTCGAACCACACCACCATCTTCCAGGTGCACACCACCGCCAGCGGCGCCGGGCCCGTTTATCTGCGCGTCGATGACGGCGACATCCACCCGCTGAACGGCGGGGTCTTTGTCAGCGGCCTTTACGGCAAATGGTTCAACCTGAAGGTCGCCATCGATCCGGCCTCGCTGCAGGCGACGATCTGGATCAACAACTGCCAAAAACTGAAAGGCGTGATCGGACCGCGCGGCGACGGGGTCAACTATTTCAAGAACGGCGTCTACACCTGCACCAGCTCGGTCTGCCGCGACCACTACAAGAACATCCACCTCTATCAAAAGTAGACGCCGGGCAGCGGCGGTCAGTCCTGCCGCGGGGTCACGTCGACGGCCACCCGCACGTCGTGGGTGCCGCCGCCCAGGATAACGCCGCGCATGGGCGTCACGTCGCCAAAATCGCGCCCCCAGGCCACGGTGATGTGTCGGTCGTCAGGGATCAGGTTGTTCGTGGGGTCGACATCGATCCAGTCGACGCCCGGACAGTACACGCTCAGCCAGGCGTGGGATGCGTCGGCGCCCACCAGCTTTGGCTTTCCCGGTGGCGGCGTGGTCACCAGATAACCGCTGACATAACGAGCGGCCAGGCCCAGCGATCGCAGGCAGGCGATCTGCAGATGGGCAAAGTCCTGGCAAACGCCGCGCCGGTGGCTCAGCACCTGCGCCACCGGCGTCGACACCGTGGTGGCGCGACTGTCGTACGTGAACTCGCCGTGGATCCGTGCCGTCAGGTCCAGCAGCGCCTCCAGCAGCGGACGGCCCGGCGAAAACGACTGCAGCGCGTATTCTCTGGCGCGGGACGGGATCTGCACGTGCGGCGATTCAAAGGTGAACCCGCAGGCGTCCAGCAGCTCGGGCGTCCCCGGCCGCGCCAGGGCGTCGCGCACCGATTCCCAGCGGGGAGACGGCGACAGCGACGGCGACCCGCTGGGCGGGCGGGCCGCCGCGCGCACGTCGACGTCAAAACGCGACACCACCTGCAGCTGCCGATGCGGCTCTTGCATCTCGACGTGGGTGCAGCGGTTGCCGAAGTAATCGATGCGCTCGCGCCGCACCACCGGCGCCGGGCTGATGGTGATCTCCTGCGCGCCGCAGATCTGATGATCGGCCGCTCGCGGCGAGAGGCACAGCTGGTGGTGCGACGTCGACACCGGCTCGTCATAGCGATACTCGGTGACGTGAACGACGTGGTAGATCACGGCGCCGCCCTCGCGCCGCCGCCACCGTCGCCGATGTCTTCGGCCAGCTGGCGCGACAGCGCGGCGTGGCTGAGATAGCTGGCGCTCAGCGCGTCCGACAGCCGCGGCAGGTCGCGCCCCAGTTGCTCCAGCAGGGCCGCCAGCTGGGGGCGGTGCCCGCGCTCGTCCGCGGCGCCCAGCGCGGTCATGTCGGCGGTGCGCACGCTGGAGATCCCCACCAGCATCAATCGCTCCTCGGCGCCGGCCTGGGCGCGCGCCTGCCCCGGAAGCTGACTCATGTGCGACGCCAGCGCCGCCAGTTGATACGACACCGACCGCGGGTTGGTCTCGTCTGCCAGCAGCAGGTCGGCGACCGGCGTGACCTGCAGGCTGGCCAGGTACCGTCGCCGATAGGTGATGCTGCTGTCGGCGACCTCCAGCACCGCCTCCAGCAGCTGTCCCTCGCGTTCGATGGTGGTGGTCAGCGACGCCCGCAGCAGAAACACCACGTTGATGGCGCGCTCCAGCCGCCGGCCCATATCCAGAAACCGCCACGCCTGGCCGCGGGTCATGCTCTCCATGACCATGCCGCTCAGGGCCGCCATGTTCATCACCAGCCGATCCAGAAGGCGTGCCAGCGCCGCCACGTGATAGCTGCCGGCGCCTCGGTCGACCTCGCGGATCTCCTGGTCCAGGGCGGTCAGCACGCGCCACGTGTCGGCGGAGATGCGATCGCGGATCACGCCGGCCACCCGGTGCGTCGACCGGATGGTGGCCCGCAACGTCCCGGGGTGTCGTCCGTCAAAGATGGCGTCGGTCAGTCGATCTTCCGCCGACGGCGCGTCCTTCGACGCTGGCGGCGGGCTCAGCGTGGCGTGCGTCTGCATGTACAGAGCGGTCAGCAGCGGCGTCAGCTCTGATCCCTCGACCAGGCGCGGATCCGTCTGCTCCGACAGCCGCAGGCAGATGGTGCGGGCCAGGCGGGCGATGGCCTCGGCGCGCTCTGCGTATCGCCCTAGCCAGAACAGGTTGTCGGCCACCCGGCTAGGAAGATCGCCGCCGCCTCGTGACAGGGCGATCGGCTGACTGGACGGCGGCAGCAGGCTGAAGGTGCTGACCGGTCCGCCGCTGACCACCCAGGTGTCCTTGCTGCCGGCGCCGGCCTGCATGGAGATCTCCTGCTCGTCGGGACCGCCCGCCACCAGGCTGAGCCCGCCCGGCATCACCTCGTAACCACCGTCCGGGCGCGACACCAGGAAACTGCGCACGATCATCTGGCGCGGCGTCAGCTGGTTGCCGTCCATGAGTGGCGTCGTCGACGGAAAGATCCGCTCTTGCGCCACATAGCGCGACGGCGCCGCGGCGATGCGGGCCGCCAGTTCGTCGCGCTGGGCGTGGGTCAACGTCTCGCCGAACACCGCCTGGCCCATGGTGCCCACGGCGGAATGGGCCGGCTTGATGACCAGGCGATCGATGTTGTCGCGCACGTACGCCAGCGACCGCGGATCGCCGCACCACCAGGTCCGCACCGACGGCAGCTTCAGCTCCTCGCCCAGCAGGCCCCGGCAGATGTCGGGCAGAAATGGGATCAGAGCCGGCATCTGCAAGATCCCCGACCCCAGCGCGTTGGCCACCGCCACCTGGCCGTCGCGCACCGCCTGGGTCAGCCCGGGGATCCCCAGCGTCGAATCGGCGCGCAGCTCCAGCGGGTCACAGTAGTCGTCGTTGAGGCGGCGGAGGATGACGTCGACGCGGTGCAGGCCGCCCAGCGTCTTCAAGAACACCCGCCCGTCGCGCACCGTCAGGTCGGCCCCGTCAACCAGCATGTACCCCAGGTACTGGGCCAGGAACGCCTGCTCGAAATAGGTGGCGTTGTACGGGCCCGGGCTCAGCAGCACGATGCGCGGGTTCTCTTGATTTTCTGGCGACGCCAGCGACGCCAGCATCTGGCGCATGGCCCGGAAGAACAGGGCCAGCCGCTGGACGTTGCAGTCGCGAAAGACGTCGGGAAAAACCCGGGCGATCACGATCCGGTTCTCCAGGGCGTACCCTGCTCCGGAAGGCGCCTGCGTGCGATCGGTCAAGACCTGAAATTGCCCCGACGGCGCCCGCGCCAGATCGCCGGCGTAGAAATGAAGAAAGCGCCCCTGCGGCGGCAGGACCCCGTGACAGGGGCGCAAGAACCCGGGGTGGGCCAGCACCAGCTCGGGCGGCAGCCATCCCTCCGATAGACAGCGCTGCGGTCCGTAGATGTCGGCCAGGATCCGGTCCAGCAGGTGCGCCCGTTGCTCCAGCCCGGCGGCCACCGCGCTGAACTCCTCGGGAGCGATCACCACCGGGATGGGAGACAGCTGCCAGGGACGTTCCATCCCCTGCGAATCGCCGTAGACGTTGAAGCTGACGCCGTTGTCGTGAATCAGCTGCTGCGCCTGGTCCCAGCGCGAGCGCAGCTCGACCGTGCCCAGGGCCTCCAGGCGCTCGACGAACCGGCTCCAGTGGGGGCGGACCACGCCCTGGCCGTCGACCATCTCGTCGTAAGACCGCGAGGGCGGCGGGTACTGACGCGCAAGCCCGCTGCCCAGGTCCAAAACATTGGCCAGCGTTGGCGATGGGGGGCCGTGCATCAGGCTTTGTCTGTACGTTAGTCTAACGGCGGTCTGAACGCAGCAACGACGATAGAGACAGCCTCGTAAACACGACGTTTCGGCGTGGTCTTAATTTCGTAACGCACGCGATCCGCATGGACCCGGTCTCGCCACTGCCGTAGATTCGCCGACGTGTTGCCCGACCAGCAGCGTTCGCTGCTCCTCGAAGGGTATCGACCGCCTGACGGCACTTACGACGAGCTCATCGACGCCGAGGGGAGGCCCCGGCGGCACGGCGAGATTGCGGCCAGTCTGCTGGCCGGCCTGAACCCCGACGCCTTCGCTCGCTGCCAGGCCCTGGCGGAGCTGGCCCTGTCGCAGCAAGGGGTGACCTTCTCCGTCTACTCTGACCAGCGGGGCGCCGAGAAGGTGATGCCGGTCTGCCTGGTCCCGCGCGTGATCGGCGGCGACGAATGGGTCGACGTCGAACGGGGCCTGGTCCAGCGGCTGCGCGCGCTGGAGATGTTCCTGGACGACGTGTACGGGTCGCAGCGGGCGCTGCGCGAGAACATCATTCCGGGCGAGCTGGTGCACCGGTCGACGAGCTACCTGCCCAAGATCCGAGGACTCCGTCCCCCGGGCGGCGTCCGCATCCACATCGCCGGCATCGACCTGATTCGCGATCCCGACGGCGCCATGCGCGTCCTGGAAGACAACCTGCGGACGCCGTCGGGCGTGTCGTACGTGCTGGAGAACCGCCTGGTCACCAAACGCGTCTTCCAGCACGCCATGGAGCACATCGGCGTGCGTCGCGTCGACGACTATCCCCTGCACCTGGCCGAGACCCTGCGTTCGGTGTCGCCCACCGATCCCGAGGACGCCACCGTCGTCGTGCTGACGCCGGGGCCGCTCAACTCGGCCTACTTCGAGCACAGCTTTCTGGCCCGGTCGATGGGCCTCGAGCTGGTCGAGGCCAGTGATCTCTTCGTCCACGACGACCTGGTCTTCGTGCGCACCACCAAGGGGCCGCGCCGGGTCAGCGTCATCTATCGGCGCACCGACGACGCCTACCTTGACCCCGAGTTCTTTCGTCCGGACAGCCTGCTGGGCGTCCCGGGCCTGATGCGCGCCTACGCCGCAGGCAACGTGGCCCTGGCCAACGCGCCCGGCAACGGCGTCGCCGACGACAAGGCCATCTATGCGTTCGTCCCCGACCTGATCCGCTTTTATCTCAGCGAGGAGCCGATCCTGAAACAGGTGGCGACCTACGTCTGCGCCAAGCGCGAGGACCGGCAGTACGTCCTGGAGCACCTTGCCGAGCTGGTGGTCAAGGCCGTCGACGAGGCGGGTGGCTACGGGATGTTGATGGGGCCGCAGTCGACGGCGGCCGAGCGCGACGATTTCCGCCAGCGCATTCTGGCCGATCCACGCCGCTATATCGCCCAGCCGCGCATCGAACTATCGACCTGCCCGACCTGGATCGCCGACCGGCGCTGCATCGAACCGCGGCGGGTCGATTTGCGTCCGTTCATCTTAACCAGCCGCACCGGGTCGTGGGTCCTCCCCGGGGGGTTGACGCGCGTGGCTTTGCGGGCAGGTTCCTACGTCGTCAATTCCAGCCAGGGCGGTGGTTCCAAGGACACCTGGGTGCAGTCGGCCCAGGCGGAGCTGACATGATCTCTCGCGTCGCCGATCATTGTTTCTGGGTGGGGCGTTATCTCGACCGGGCCGAGAGCACAGCGCGCCTGCTGCAGGTCACCCGGGCGCTGGCCTTCGACGGCGACCTGTCCGCGCTGCAGTGCTGGAGCCCGCTGGTCACCGTGTCGGGACAGTCCGCCGATTTCGTCAAGCGCTTTGGCGTCGATGCCGCCGGTCACGGCGAGGTGGTGCAGCAGTACATGACCTGGGCCCTGGAGAACCCCGTGTCGGTGCGGAACTCGGTTCGCGCCGCCCGGGAAGGGGCGCGGTCCATCCGCGAGGTCCTCAGCAGCGACATCTGGCAGGCCACCAACGAACTGTTCCTGTGGTTCGTCGGCGAAGAAGCCGGCACGCAGTTCAAGCAAGATCGCGACGGGCTGTATCGAAACGTTCGCAAGGCCACCCAGCTGTGCCTGGGCCTGGTGCGCAGCACGATGCTGCACGACACGCCGATGGACTTCCTGTGGCTGGGCGTCTTGCTGGAACGCCTGGGGCAAACCTCGCGCATCCTGGACATGCACCACCACATGATGGGCGGTTCGCCTGGCGGCGGCGAACACCAGGACGAACATCAGATCGTGCAGACCGCGCTGTGGCTCTCCTTGCTGCGCGCCTGCTCCGGCTTTGATGCGTTCATGCGCCAGCATCAGGGGCGCGTCTCCCGTTCGGCGGTGGTATCGTTTCTGATCTTCGAAAACCGCTTCCCGCGCTCGCTTCGCTATTGCTTGCGCTCGGCGCTGGCCATGGCCCAGCGGATCTGGCCCGCCACCGGTGCCCGCGTCGACGCAGGCGCCGTGGATCGCCTTCACGCCCTGGATCAATGGCTGGACGCCGAGCAAGCCAAGATACCCGCAACGTCCATCCACGACCTCCTCACCCACATCGTCGACCAGACCTCCCTGGTCTGCGAAGCCGTCCAGCAGGGCATGTCCGGCCAGGCCATGCCCGCCGTCCAATCCGAAAACTCACAAGCTCAGTAGCCAAGAACTCCGACCACCGCGTCGCCGATATTTCCCCGGGAGCGCGGGCTTTGCCCGCGCGGCGCACCCTTCGAGAGCGATCGGGGAGAGCCCGCGAGAGGGGCCAGCAGGCCCCTTTCGCGCAGCAAGCGCCCTAGTTGGCGTTGCTGCCGTCGCCGCCCAGGATGCCCAGGCACTTGCCATTGATGCACGACGTGCGAAGGAGGCAGGTATGGCCACAGGTGCCGCAGTTGGAACGGTCGGTGTCGGTGTTGGTGCAGACGTTGCCGCATTGTTTGAGGTTGCCGGAGCACTGGCACTTGCCGTTTTGACAGACCTGCCCCTGCGAGCACGACAACCCACAACCACCGCAGTTTCCAAAGCTGGTGCTGGTGTCCACGCAGGTGTTGCCGCAGGGAGTGAGATCGCCGCTGCAATCCACGACGCACTTGCCGCGGGCGCAAACGGTTCCCTGTCCACAGGTGTTGCCGCAGGAGCCGCAGTTGGTCTGGCTGGACGTGGTGTCGATGCACTGGCTGCCGCATTTCGTGGTTCCGGTCGGGCAGACGCAGGCACCCGCCACGCATGAGGTGCCCCCCGCGCAGACCACACCGCAGCCACCGCAGTTCTTGTTGCTGGTCTTGAGGTCGAAGCACGAGCCGCCGCACAGGATCAGCGGGCTGGTGCAGACGGCGGCGCAGGTACCTTGGTTGCAAAACTGCGTGGCGGTGCACTTCTGGCCGCAGCCGCCGCAGTTGGCGTGGTCCGTGTTCGGATCGACACAGACGCCGCTGCAGCGCAGGCCGCCGTTCGGGCAGGCGCAGGTGCCGCTTGCGCAGATCGCGCCGCCGGTGCACGGAACGCCGCAGGCGCCGCAGTTGTTGACGCTGGACTTGGTGTCGACGCAGGCGCCTCCGCAGGCGGTCAACCCCGTGCTGCATTTCAGCGTGCAGACACCCTGATTGCACTGCTGTCCAGACGGGCAGACGTGACCGCAGCTGCCACAGTTGGTGCGGCTGGTGGCCAGGTTCAGGCAGCTACCAGCGCAAAAGACCAGGTCGCCGCACGAGCAGGCTCCGGCCGCGCATTCCATTGCGGCGGGGCAGACCATGCCGCACGTTCCGCAGTTCTTGCCGTCCGACTGGGTGTCCACGCAGCTGCCCGAACAGGCCTGCAGCGGATCGGAGCAGGCAACTTTACAGTCGCCCTGTGAACAGACCGTGCCCGCCTCGCAAGCATGGTCGCAGGCGCCGCAGTTGGTGGCGCTCTTGACCAGGTCGATGCAGACCGTCCCGCACAGCGTCTGTCCTTCGGGACAGACGCAGACACCCTGGGAACAGAACTTGTCCGCCGAGCAGGCGTTGTCGCAGGTGCCGCAATGGCTGTCGCTGGACTGCAGGTCGACACAGTCTCCCGAGCAGGAGGTCAGCGGCAGCGTACAGCCGCGTGTCGGGTCCTCGACATCGATCGGGGCAACCATGTCATTGCCGGCGTCCACGGGGGCGAGCCCGACAAAGGCAGGATTTGCGCGCTGGCCGCACGACAGGGCGCCGGCTAACGCACAGACCAAAAAGACAAAAGATAAACGTGGGACGGAATACATAAGCTGCATCCAACAATGGTAGCTATCACCGAATCGCCACACAACCTATCACCGGAGCGACGATCTTTTGCCACATCAGGTTCCCTTCCGGGTCGGGTGGGGTGGGTGCCGCGCCGGAACGAAGGCGGCCTGCCGCGGGTTTACGTCGCGGGCGGTCCGGAATCCAGGGGAGGGTGCCCAGGAAGTTCACTGGCGCGAATCCTGCTTGATGCTCTGTCCATGGGCGCTGCAGAAAAGACACAGAGTGTGCACATGGTCGCCGCTCCGGTCGTGCGCCGCGCGCTGACCCAGCCGGGCGACATTCGCTCCGATATAGATTTTCAGAATGATATCAATAGGCTGTTGGCTCGCATCGAAGAGGTGAAGATGCCCTGGGCGCCGGCGGCCGAGCTCTGCACGTACGCCGTGGGTCCCCTTCCTGACGGCTACCGGCGACGGAACAGCGTCAAAGTCCCGTTACGCGTTTTTGACGGTGGCCGAACCTCGGCCGCGCCGGCGCCGGTGGTCAGCATTGCGTTGCAGCGACCGAGCTATGCCGCGACGGCCCCGACCACCGCGGTCCCCAGCTTTTCGCGCAGGTGAAAGTAGTCCTCGCTGATCGCGTACTGCAGCAACGCCTTCAGCGGCTGATAGCTGGCGCAGAGGCGTCGGATCTCGTCGGCGGACCAATCGTCGTCCTTGGCGTCCTTCCCCTCCGAGTCGTCCTGACCGTCCCTCTCCTTCTTGTCGCCCTTGCCCTTGGTGGGACGCTCGGCCAGCACCACGCGCACCGCCGTCCGCAGATCGCCGCAGACCAGCAGGCCGGCGCGGTTGCCGGTCTGTTGCACGATGGCGCGCCACTCAACGGAGCTCCAGGCGGTCGAACCCAGCGCGCTGAACAGCTCGACCAGGCGTTTTGACACCTTGTAAGAGACGCTGCGCTTCAGCTTGATCATCTGCTCGTTGGCGGCGTCGTTCGGGTTGGCGTGGCGTCGCGAGTGTCGCGGATGGAACGCCTTCAGCACGCTGGCGAGCAGCTGGGCGAACTGCCGCGGAGGAAGTCCGGCGGCCAAAATGTACTCCGGTCGGGTCAGCTCGATACCGCGACCGATCTGAAAACGCATCTCGGCGTGCAGCGGGCTCAGCGCCAGGTCGGGACCGATCACCAGCGCCGGCGGCGCGTGCACCGCGATGGCCACGTCGGGCGCGGCGCCGTCCAGCTTGATGTACAGCGCGGTCTTCTTGTTGCCCAGGGCCTTGCTGACCTGGCCATAGATCTTCCCCAGATCCAGATCCGACATCGGCGAGATCTTGTCTTGCGCCGACACGCCCAGCTCTTCGACGGTCTGCCCAACCGGGAGGCCCGGCGTGCCATCCCACAGGCAGGAGAAGACCTCCGCCATCTTCACCGAATCGCTCAAGGTCAGGTGGGCGGAACGATCGGTCTCGTCCAGCGCGCCCGGATAGGGATCGTCGGGTTTCAGCTCGAGGGGCCGATGGTTGGCCATGAAGGCCCGCTCGTCGCGCGCGGCGGCACCCAGCACGTCCAGCACTTCGTAACAGCAGCGCGCCCGATCGAGGAGACCGCGGCGCGCATAGTACCCGGCCAGCGCGCGCAATCCGTCGGGACGGGCGATGTCCGCCGCCAGCAGCACGCGCAGGTTCTCCGCGGCCGCGTCGGCGTGTTCGGGCTCGTCGCCGTAAAGCTCCGCCAATTTTTCGCGCGCGGACAGCCGATGGGGATCGATCTCGATGGCGCGCACCAGCGCCGCCATCGCCCCGCCACTGCCGGTCGACAGACGAGCCCGGCCCAGGCGCTCCCACAGGTTGGCCTGGCGCTGGATCGCCTCCTTGTCGTCGGCGGGGGGGGCGGGCAGATCCGGCAGGACGGCCTCCAGGCGCTGTTCCAGCTCGCGCGCCTTCCCCAGTTGATCGAACACCTCGCCCAGCATGACCAGCGCCTGTTCGTCGCCGGGATTTTCCTCCAGAGTCTGCTCGACCAGCGCCGCCGCCCCGGTGGCGTCGCCCCGCTGGGTCATCAGCAGCGCCGCCTCGCGCCGGCGCGCGGTGCGCTCCTGCGGATCCTTGACCAGACTGAGGAGCTGCGTCGACAGCCGGGAGGCGCCTTCGATGTCGCCCGCCGTTCGCTGCAGCTTCAGCGCTTTTTCCAGCAGCGGGACGTGCGTCTCCGTGATCTCGCCGACCAGCGACAGGGCCTGCGCGTACGCCGCCAGGGCGGGACCGTTCTCGGCGACGTCGACATAACGGTCGCCCAGCTGCTCCAGCAGCATCGCCCGTTCGGTCAGGTCGGTGGCGCCGTCGGCCAGGCGGCGCAGGTACGTCGCCGCCTGGTGTGCCTCGCCGCGCTCTTGCGCCAGGTCGGCCAGGGCCCGCAGCGACGGCCGGTGGGTTGCGCGCAGGCGCAGCGCCGCCTCGTACAGCGCCACTGCCCGCTCCGGGCGCCGCATCTTGACCTCGGACTGCGCCCCGTGAGACAGCGCGTCCGCCACCTCGTCGGGATAGACCGCCGCGTCCGGATGATCGCTCAGCGCGCTCAGGTGCTGGGCGGCTTCACGCCACTTGCCGGCGCGAAAACGGTTCTCTCCCAGGGCCAGCTTGATCAGCAGCTGACCGGGGCCCATGCGATCCGCCTCCATCAGCTGGCGGTAGGCGTCCTCCAGCTTGCCCAGGCGTTCGTGCACCTCGGCCAGGCGCTGATACAGCAGCGCCATCTGCGGCGGCTGTCCGCGCAGCCAGCGCACCGCCTCGGTCAGGCGTTTCTCGGCGTGCTCCCACTGACCTTCCTTGTAATAAATGTCGGCGATGAGGGCGATGGCAGGGACGCGATCGGGGACCAAGGTCAGGGCCTCTTCCAGATAGCGCGTGGCCTGGGCCGCGTCGTTCGAGCCTTCCCAGGCGGCCCGTCCCAGATCGGTCAGGATGGCGGCGCGCGCCTCGGGCGCCTCGCTCAGCTCCAGCTGGCGCGCCAGGACCTCCTTGGCCTCCTCCCACGCCCCCTGCGCCGACAGCGCGGCGGCCAGGGCGCGCAAGGCCTCCAGGCTGTTGGGATCGATCTTCAGCGCCTCTTCAAAGCAGGCCCGCCCCTTTTCGTCCGAGGCGACCTGCTCGCGGAAGACGCGCCCGGCGTCGACCAGCGCCTCGACGGCGCCGGCCTTGTCTTCCGGGGGCAAGGCGCGCGCCTGGCGGATGCGGGTCTCGGCATAGTGGAGAAAGTCGTTGGCCTTGAGGTAAAGGCGGGCCAGCGCGGCCAGCGCGGCCAGGTTCTCCGGCGCCGCCGTCAGCGCCGCCTCCACGCTCTCCCGGGCGCCCTCGGCGTCGTTGAGATCGTCCAGCTTGATCAGGCTCAGCTCCAGATTCAGCGCCGCCACGCGTGCCTTCGCGGCGCGCCCGCGGCGCTTCTTCTCGGCGTCGATCTTCTGGCCCAGCACGCGCGCCGCCTCGTGCGCCAGGCCGGCCCGACGCAGATTTCGCACCAGGGCCGCCATCAGCTCGTTGTCGGCGATGGCCTCGGCCCCCAGCTCGCGCAGGCAGGCGGCGGCCAGCTCGGGGTTGCCCAGACGCTCCTCCAGAATCTTGGCGCGCCGGCGGACCAGCTTCAGGCGGTCGTCTCCGTCGACCAGCGCGGCGCGCTTGGCCAGCACCTCTTGCAGAGCATCGAAACGGCCGTGCGCCTCCAGCAGGCGATCCAGCGCGGTCAACGCCTGGACGTCGTCGGGGGAACGAATCAACAGCGCCTGGTAGGCCTCGGTGGCCCGATCCGGCAATCCCAGCTCCGTCTCGAAGATCGACGCCAGCTGCAACCGCAGGCCGCGCGACCGCTCGGGGTCGGTCGTCAGCTCGGCCTGCTGCTGGATGACCTCGACCACCTTGGCCCAGAGACCAACGCGCGAGTACAGCCTGGCCAGTCCTTCCAGCACGACCAGGCTGTCGTGTCGGGACCGCTCCGCGGCGTCGCCGGCCTGGGCGTCCGTCTCTGCGCCCGGGTGGGCCTCCGCCTGGGCACCTTCCTCCAGGCCGTCCGCGCTGGCCTGCGCCTCGTTGCGCAGATCGGCGGCGTATCGCTCCATCGTCTCGATGGCCTCGTACGGTTTTTCCAGCCGCACCTCGTACAGCTCGGCCAGCTCGCGATACTTGGCCCGCCGTTCGGTCGCGGTCAGCATCGCCTCCAGCGCGCCGCCCGTGCGCCGCTCCAGCAGGTTGGCCAGATCCTGCCAGCGGTGCTGATCGCGATAGATGGTCTCGATCCGATCCAGCGCCACGCGATCGTCCGACTTGAGGTGCAGGATGCTGTCGTAAAGTTCCTCGGCCTTGTCGATCTGCCCCAGGGATTCGCGCATGCGCGCCACCTCGTGGTGCAGGGCCACCGAACGGGTGACGTCGCTGAATTCGTCGACGGTGCCGAGGTAGATCTCCGCCAGGCGGTCCCACAGGTCGTGGGTCTTGGCCAGGCGCTCCAGCTCGCGGCGGGTGGTGGCGTCGTCCGGATTCAAACGGAAGGCGCGTTCCAGGGCCGCCACCGCGCGCGGCACGTCGTGCTGGCCGCGCTCCCAGATCTCCGCGATCTTCATCAGGCGGTCATGGCGCTTCTGAGAGTCGGCCGCCGGGAGAGACTCATAGGCTTGGGCCAGCTCTTCCCAGGGCGTCTCGAAGATCGGACGGGGCGCGCGCTCGGGGGCGGGGGCCAGGGGACGTCGGACGGGAAACCCCAGCGGTCGG
>DATLVT010000728.1:0-8634 GCA_035577105.1 Polyangia bacterium | reverse complement strand
TGATTCGGATGTTCCGCAAAAAATGGAGCTTGGGGGTGAGTGCCTGGTGAACGCGTTCGTGCCAAAGCACCTCCATTTGCTGCGTCTTGGTCAGGCTGGCCTCGATGGTTATGTCCCCGAACAGGTCGGTGACACCGAAGGTGACAAAACCGGGCGTTGCATCTGATATGGCCGCCACGTTGACCTTGGGCGTGTAAAAGAACCCTGGTCCCCGCGGTCCGCCGCTCGGAATCGACACCGGCCCTTTGAAGTAGGGCTCGTTAAAAGTCTTTGGCCGCGTTTTCAGGAAAAGTGCCGAGACGATCGTCACGCCGCCAAGGACTACGGCTTTGGCGAAGTGTTTCGCGGCTTCTTCCAGGTCGGCATCGTTTTGGGCGCTTCGCGTGCCCAATCCAAACGCCATGATTTCCCTGCCGAGCTGTACGGCTGAGACGCCGAGAGTAGCGACGCCCGCAACAATCAGGACCGCGTCCGCTATCTCGCCAACGCCGAAGAAATGTGAAATCGCCCACAGTCCAGTGACGGTCACCATCAACGCGATCGACTCCGGGGACAACAGGAGCTTGACCTGCTGCCACAGTTCTGAGGACAGGTACTTTTCAGATCGCCGAATCACATCGGTGAATTTCGCTTCAAGCGTCATCGTCTCCTCGTTCTCAAAACCGCCATGCGCACGCCACACCCAGGCCGGCTGTCGGGGCGCAAGCGGCGAGTGCCTGGACCTTTGTGGACTTATCCACGCTCGCGGTCTTGTAAAAGAATAGGACTGACGTGGCGATCGCCGCGCCGCCAACGGCCAAGCCAATGACGCCGATCACCCGGTCGCGATGAACGGTATCGTTGAGATCGCTGCAGTCGCCGCCACCACGGACGGCATTGGTGTCGGCATCGACGAAGCAGTGATCGTCGAACCTGTGAACGGTATGTTCGGCGAGTAACAGGAACGTACCGCCCGCCACCAACAGCGCGCCGCCGCCGATGCCGGCGCCCCAGGCCGCCGTTCGCAGGGGACCGCGCCCGCCGCTCGTCGCAGGCTCGTCGGGTGGCGTGCTGGAAAGTCCGACGGCAGGCGGCGGCGTTTCCGCCCGCACGCCCTCCGATTGACCTCGAGAACTGCCCAGCCCCCCCGCCGCGCTGTCGCTCTCGATGTGCTTGAGGCGGAACACCTCGGCGGCCAGCTCGCCCGGCGTGACGGTCACCTTGCGCGTCACCGACACGAAGCCTTGCGCTCGCACGGTCACCACCACCTCGCCCGCGGTGACGTGGCGTTCGGGCAGCGGGATGGTCCCGACCGGCTCGCCGTCCAGTTCGACGATGGCGCCGGCTGGATCGCCTTTGATGGTCAGCGCGCCCAGGTGGCGGCGAATGACCCCCATGGCTTCCGTCAGGACGGTCCGCTGGCGGGCTATCCAGGGATCGCTTGTCTGGCTCATGGCGTCCGCCAGGTCCCGCTCGGCGTCAGCCCAGCGACCGATGGCCTGTTCGGCGAGAGCGATCTGCGCCTTGGCGCGCGGGCTGGGGCTCAACCGATAGGCGTTCTGGAACTGCTCCAGCGCCTCTTCGTTCTTGCCCTGGCGCCGCAGATCAATGCCCTTGCTGATGGCTGCGTCGGCGTCGGAGGCGCTGTCCGCCCAGGCGATCTGGGGCGGCGACACGGTGGCCAGAACGGCCCAAAACAGGGGAGAAAAAGCCAGGATTCTGCAATAAGGGTGGGTCACGGGCGGAATGTACCCCAATTGTCGGAGCCCTCTGATGCAAGTTGCGTGTAACAGTTGGCCGGTTCACGCCGGGGGCCCCGCTCCCGAAGACTGCCAGGGCCCCCGCCCCCTGGTTGACGGACCCCTTCGGCAATGGCAGGATTCGCGCCTTCTCGGGGCAGGCGACTGCCTTCATTCACCGTGCTCAAAGCCCTCACAATATTCAGCGGAAACGCCAACCGGGAGCTGGCCTCGGCCATCTGTCGTTACGTGGAAACGCCCATCGGCAACGCCGAGGTGACCCGCTTTGCCGACGGCGAGATCTACGTCGAGATCAACGAGAACGTCCGCGGCGTGAACTGCTTCGTGGTTCAGCCCACCTGCGCGCCGGTGAACGACAACCTGATGGAGCTGCTGGTCATGATCGACGCGCTCAAGCGCGCCTCGGCCGGGTCCATCGTCGCGGTCGTTCCCTACTTCGGGTACGCCCGCCAGGACCGCAAGAGCAAGCCGCGCACGCCCATCTCGGCGCGCCTGGTGGCTGATCTGTTGACGGCGGCCGGGGTCGACCGGGTGCTGTCCATTGATCTGCACGCCGGGCAGATCCAGGGCTTCTTCAACATCCCGGTCGATCATCTGTACGGCATGCCGGTGCTGATGGATTACCTGCGGACCCGCTTCACGTCAGAGGCGGTGATCGTGTCGCCCGACGCGGGCGGTGTGGAACGGGCGCGCGCCTACTCGAAGCGCCTGGGCACCAGCCTGGCGATCATCGACAAGCGCCGCCCCGCCCCCAACGTCAGCGAGGTGGTCAACATCATCGGCGACGTCAAGGGACGCGACGCCATCATCGTCGACGACATGGTCGACACGGCCGGCACGCTGTGCGCGGCCGCCCAGGCCATCAAGCAGCAGGGGGCGCGCGCGGTCTTTGCGTGCTCGACGCACGGGGTGCTCTCCCACCCGGCCATCGAGCGCATCATCGCTTCACCGCTGGAGGAGCTGATCATCACCGACACCATCCCGCCCCGGCCGGAGATCCTGGCCTCGGGCAAGGTCAAGGTGCTATCGGTGGCGCGCATCCTGGGGGAGGCGGTCAAACGCATCCACCACGGGGACTCCATCAGCTCGCTCTTCATTTGAGATTTAAAAGATAGTCCGCCAGCAACTGTACCCAGGAATCAAAGGAACCAAGTCATGGATTTTGCAAAGGTCAGCGTCGAGCTTCGCAGTCAATCGGGCAAGGGCGGGTCGCGGAAGGTTCGCGCCGGAGGCAAGGTCCCCGGTGTCCTTTACGGCCACAAGGCAGAGCCCCTGTCGGTGTCGTTCGACGAGAAGACGCTGGTGCAATCGCTGGACAAGGAAAAGCGCCGCAACACCGTCTTCACGCTGACGGTCGCCGGCGGCGGCAAGAGCGAAGAGGTGACGGCGATGATTCGCGACGCGCAGATCGATCCGCTGTCGCGCCGCCTCATGCACGTCGATTTCCTGCGCATCAGCCTGGATGACGAGGTTCACGTCACCGTTCCCCTGTTGCTGACCGGCAAGGCGGTCGGCGTCACCAACGGCGGCAACCTGCACCAGAGCATGCACGCCATCCTCATCGCGGCCAAGCCGGCGGCCATCCCCACCAAGCTGGAGGCGGACGTCACCGGGCTGGAGATCGGTTACGCCCTGCACGTCAGCGACCTCAAGCTGGGCGCCGGTGTGCGCGCGCTGATGGATCCCAAGGAAGCCATCGCCTCGGTGGTGGCGCCCAAGGCCGAGAAGCTGGAAGCGGAGGCCGCTCCGGTGGAAGGCGCGGTCCCGGCCGAGGGCGCGCCCGCCGCGGCTGGCGCAGCCGGCGCGGCCCCTGCCGAGGGGGCAGCAGCCGCCAAGGGCGGCGCCGCTGCCCCGGCGGCGGCCGAGAAAAAGGGAGAGAAGAAGGGGAAGTAACCCGCCTCATCCCCTCACTGGAATCCGGACATGTGGCTGGTGGTTGGGCTGGGCAATCCCGGCGCCGAATACGCTGCCAACCGCCACAATATCGGATTTCAGGTGCTGGACGAGCTGGCCGCCCGCACCGGATCGACGCCCTTGCGGCTGAAGTTCGGCGCGGCGGTGGGCGAGGCCACGCTGGGGGCAGAGCGGCTCCTTTTTTGTAAACCCATGGAGTTCATGAACGTCAGCGGTCAGGCCACGGCGCGCGTGGCCAAGTTCTGGAAGGTCCCGGTGGAGAACACCGTGGTCATCCACGACGACCTGGATTTGCCCTTCGGGCGCCTCAAGCTGGGCGCCGGCGGCGGACACGGCGGCAACAACGGCGTGCGGTCGCTGATCGCCGAGCTGGGGCCTGACTTTCGCCGCGTGCGCTTCGGCGTGGGCCGTCCGCCGACCGGGCGCGATCCGGCCGACTACGTGCTGAACGATTTTTCGCGCGCCGAACAGAAGGACCTGCCCGACCTGCGCATCCAGACGGCGAACGCCGTCGAGGCGATCATCACGCTGGGTCTGACGGCGGCCATGAACAAATTCAACACCAAGAGCAAAAGCAGCAAGACAGCGGAGGACGGCGCGTGATGGTCACGGGCTGCCTCCTCTCCTTGCCCGTGGCGACACGGGACTAACGTCCAGAGGGAGAAACGACACATGGCACAAATGAGACTGGGTTCCAGTCGGGACATTCCCGGCCGGAAACGCGAGTACGAAACCATCTATATCCTGCGTCCGGAGAGCACGACCGACGTCATCGGCCAGGTCAACACCAAGGCCCGTTCGGTGATCGAGGCGGGCGGCGGGCGTCTGTTGAAGGTGGAGAACTGGGGCAAGCGCAAGCTGGCCTACGAGGTTCAAAAGCAGATGAAGGGGATCTACCTCTTCTTTTCTTACCTGGGCACGGCCGGCCTGGTGGAAGAGCTGGAGCGCAACCTGCGCCTCACCGACTCGGTCATCCGTTACTACTCGGTGAAGATGGCCGAGAACGTCGACCCGGCGGTTCGCACCTCGGATTTCAACGAGGAGGCCTTCACCAAGGCTGCCACCCCCGGTCCTGACGAGGAAGAGATCGCCACCGGCCAGGCCAACCTGCGCGCCGTCTTCGGCGACGAAGAAGAAGGCGCCTTTGACTTTGAAGAAGCCGTGTTCGGCGCTGTCGACGAACCCATTCGTTCCAGGGAGGACTAAAGCCATGGCCATGGATCGCGAAGAACGAGGAGACCGGGGCGATGGTGATCGTGATGCGCCGAAAAAGCGCACGATGGGCCGGCGCAAGCAGTGCAAGTTCTGCGGCGACGAGACTATCAAGATCGATTACAAGGACGCCGGCCTGCTGAAATACTTCATCACCGATCGCGGCAAGCTGGTGCCGCGGCGGATTTCCGGCAACTGCGCCAAGCACCAGCGCGAGATCGCGGTGGGCGTGAATCGCGCCCGCATGATCGCGCTGATGCCCTTCGCCGTCACGGGGAACTAGCCATGCAGGTCATTCTCAAAGAAGACATGGACAACCTCGGGAAATCTGGCGAGGTGGTGAACGTCCGCACGGGTTACGGACGCAACTATCTTCTGCCGCGCGGGTTCGCGGTGCTGGCAACGGCCGGCGACATCGCCCGCGTCGAGCACGAAAAGAAGATCATCGCGGCCCGCACCGCCAAGCTGGCCAAGGAAACGCAGGCCGAGGCCGACCGCCTGTCGCAGGTGGCGGTGTCGATCCCGCGCGCCGTCGGCGAGGAGGACAAGCTGTTCGGGTCGGTCACCACGCGTGACATCGCCGAGGCGCTGCAACAGCAGGGCGTCACCATCGACTCGAAGAAGATCCACCTCGACGAGCCGATCAAGGCCCTGGGCCTGACCGAGGTTTCGGTCAAGCTGGGCCGCGGTGTCCAGGCCAAGATCAAGGTCTGGGTCGTCAAGAAGGAGTAGGACGCCGGCGTCACGCGCAGCCGGGGAGGGGCCGGGGAGCCCCTTCCCGAGCTGTTGATGGTTTGTGGAAACTTTCGCGGCTCGCGACGTTCTACGGAAACCGCAAGCTTCAACCCTTCGAAGGAAACGGTTAGGCTTCGCGGTCCTCCATGCTCGAGCTCGCCAGCTCCTCGATGGCGCCGTCCAGCCGGACGCCGCCGCATAACATTGACGCCGAGAAATCGGTGCTGGGCGGGGTGCTGGTCAAGCCGTCGGCCTTTGACGAGGTGGCCACGGCGCTGCAGGTCGACGATTTCTTCCTGCCGCCCCACCGGGAGATCTTCGAGGCGATGCTGGAGCTGGATCGACGCCGCCAGCCCCTGGACGTCATCGCCGTCGCCGACGAGCTGAAGACACGCGGCATGCTGCCCCGGCTGGAGGGCGGCGAGACCTATCTGCTGACCCTGGCCAACGCCGTGCCGTCGGCCGAGAACATCCCGCACTATGCCCGGCTGGTGAAGGAGAAGGCCACGCTGCGCCGCCTGATCTCCGCCTGCGCCGAGATCGAGTCCAGCGCCTACGGTGACTTCGGTGACTTCGAGCAGTTCCTGGACGAGGCCGAGACCAAGGTCTTCAAGGTGGCCCAGCAGAACCGCCGCGAGAGCTACTCCGCCGCCAGCGAGATGATGGAGGAGGTCCTGCACAACATCGAGGTGCGGGCGTCCGAAAGAAAGGCTGTGACGGGCGTCCCCACCGGTTTCACCAAGCTGGACGAATACACCGCCGGCCTGCAGCGCGAGAACCTGATCATCGTGGCGGCCCGCCCCGGCGGCGGCAAGACGTCGTGGGCGGTGAACGTCGCCGTCAACGCCGCCATGAAGAAGATCCCGGTGCTGATCTTCTCGCTGGAGATGTCCAAGTACGAGCTGATGGAGCGCATGCTGGCCGGCGAGGCACGCATCGATTCGTCGCGCATCAAGCGCGGCTTCCTGGAGTACTCGGACTGGAAGAACAAGATTCACCCCGCCAGCGGACGGCTGGCCGAGGCCCCCATCCTGATCGACGACTCGTCGGCCATCTCGATCATGGAGATCCGGGCCAAGGCGCGGCGGTTCAGGGGCGACCCCCGTTACTTCCCGATGGGCGAACCGGTCGACGGACGGCCACCGCCGCCACCGCTGGGGCTGATCGTGGTCGACTATTTGCAGCTGGCCCGCGGTTCGACGGGACGGCGCGATGAAAACCGCCAGCAGGAGATCGCCGAGATCTCGCGCGGTCTGAAAGCGCTGGCCAAGGATCTGAAGATCCCGATCATCGCCGTGTCCCAGCTGAACCGCGAGGTGGAAAAACGAGAGGGCAAGCCCAAGCTGTCCGACCTGCGCGAATCGGGCGCCATCGAGCAGGACGCCGACCTGATCCTCTTCATCCACCGCGAGGACATGCAGTCGGACGCCCCCGAAGCCGGCCCCACCGCCACCGCCGAGATCATCATCGGCAAGCACCGCAACGGCGCCACCGGCGCCGTCAAGCTGACGTTCATCAAGGAGTACACCAAGTTCGAGAATTATGCGGACGAACCGGAAGACCGGTTTTGAGGGCAGGCACCCTCACGGGACATGATTTTTCAGGCACACTAGACGCGTGAGTTCACCGTCGATCCAGCGGGCCATCATCTTGGTGGCCGACGGCGTGGGTTGCGGGGGCGCCACCGACGCGGCTGCCTACGGCGACGCGGGGGCCGACACGCTGGGCAATCTGTCGCGCCGGATGGGGGGATTGCCTCTCCCCAACCTTCAGGCGCTCGGCCTCGGCCACACCACGACCATCGCCGGCGTCGCACCACCGGCCGTGGCCACCGGCGCCTACGGCGTGATGCACGAGGCCTCCGCCGGCAAGGACACCATCACCGGACACTGGGAGATGGCCGGCGTCATCACCACGGACGCGATGGCGACGTTCCCCCACGGCTTCCCGGTCGAGATCACCGACGCGCTGACGGCGGCCACTGGACGGGGGTGGCTGGGCAACAAGACGGCCTCGGGGACGGCGATCATCGAAGAGCTGGGCGCCCAGCACATGGCCACCGGCAAGCTGATCCTCTACACCTCGGCCGATTCGGTCCTGCAGATCGCCGCCCACGAAGGCGTCGTTCCCCTGCCCCAGCTGTACGAGATCTGCGAGAAGGCCCGCGCCATCGCCGACCGCTATCGCATCGGCCGGGTGATCGCCCGCCCCTTCGTCGGCACCGTCGGAAAGTTTTCGCGCACGTACAATCGGCGCGACTACGCCCTGGTCCCCTCCGAACCGACGTTGTGCGACGTCATCGCCGGCGCCGGGCTGGACGTGGTCGGCGTCGGCAAGATCAGCGACATCTTTGGTGGGCGCGGCATCACCCGATCGATCCACAGCGAAGGCAACGCCGACGGCCTGGCCTTGACGCTGGACGCCCTGCCCGCCCTGCGGCGCGGCCTGTTGTTCGTCAACCTGGTCGACTTCGACATGGTGTATGGCCACCGCAACGATTGCCCCGGCTTTGCGGCGGCGCTGCGCCAGTTCGACGCCTGGTTGCCGCAGTTCCAGGCGGCGCTGCGCCCCGGCGATGTCGCCTTCATCAGCGCCGACCACGGCAACGACCCGACCACGCCCGGCACCGACCACACGCGCGAGCGGGTGCCGTTGCTGGCCTTCGGTCCGGGCGTGGCCACCGTCGATCTGGGCGCGCGCCCGTCGTTCTGCGACCTGGGCCAGACCATCGCCCAGGGACTGGGATTATCCCCGTTGCGAAACGGGCACAGCTTTGCGGCGCAGCTCCTGGCGTGACCCGCCCGTGACCAAAGCGCGTCGCCGTCGTCCCCTTCCCGTTCCCGGCTGGATCGCCCTCAAGCGCGACGGCGGCGAGCTTCCCGACGACGCCATCCGCGCCTTGATCAACGGCGCCGTCGCGGGCGCCGTCCCCGATTACCAGGTCGCCGCGCTGCTGATGGCCATCGTCTGGCGAGGGCTGTCCCCGCGCGAGCTGGCCACCTGGATGGACGCCATGATCGCATCGGGCGATCGG